>JBAQXA010000402.1:0-6363 GCA_049299195.1 Nocardioides sp. | reverse complement strand
TGTGGCGGTCGGTCGCGCACCCGCCGGGAGCACCCGCCAGCCTGGCTGGCGGGCGCTCCCGGCTGGGCGTAGCTGGGTGTCGAGCCGACTCAGTCGGTGGTGAGGCGGAGCAGCATCCGGTTGACGTCGTCGTCCTGCCAGACGCTCATTCCGAAGGCAGAGAGCTCCTTGACGTTGGCGGCCACTTCGTCGTCGCCGGACTCCTTCGCCAAGCCATAGAGCCAGTCGTCGGCGGCATCGAAGTCGAGGTAGAACACCACACTGGCGTTGTCTGCCTCCGGCACCACGTCCCGGAACACGTCGCCGTCACCGAGTTTGCCGCCAGCGAGCACCTGGCTCCGGTAGTCGGCATTCGGGCCGAGGACCACCAAGTCGCCCTCGGAATCGCGAGCCGTGAACTCGGGAGGGAGACCGGCGCCGGACTCCAGCTTGGTGATCACGTCGTCGATCGCGGGCCCATCTCCTTCGAGTCGCAGCGCGAAGGGGATGGAGGACGGATCGGCGGAATTCACGAGTGCATCGATATCGATGTCACCACCGATGGAGGCCGTCATTGACTTGCCCAGGAGAGTGGCCAGGTCCTCGGGAAGACTGAGGCCCGTTCCGTCCTCCAGACTGCTGATCATCTCCTCGTCTTGGGACTTCATCATGTCGACGAGCAGGTCGGCGTACTTCTCCGTCACGCTGTAGCTGAAGGCAGCAAGCGTGTCGTCGGGCAACGCAGCGACGGCAGCGCCTGCAGCTTCCCCATTGATGTCATTGAACTGCTTGCCACCGCTTCCGGCCCCAGCAAGTTCCAGACCACCGTCGGCGAAACGCACGGTGGCGGCGGCTCCTTCGAAGTCTTCGTAGAGGTCGGCCGACGGGAGTGCGGCCATACCGAGCTCGTCCAAGTCTTCCATCGCGGAGGTGAGTGCCGCGGGGGCATCTGGGGAGATGTAGAAGGTCACCATGCCCAGGTCACCAAGCTCGTCCATCCAGCGCTTGTGCGCACTGTTGTCGGCCAGAGACCCCTTCTTAGTCGCAGCGGCCACCTTGCCGGCCAAGCTCTCGGTCTCCGCGAACGTCGCCCAGTCGCCGTCGATACTCCACGGAGCGCCGTCGACGCCGCCTCCACACGCGGCGAGCTTCTTGACGCCGGCCTCAGCCTTTGCCGCGTCGGTCACCTGGACCACGCCAAACGGCGTGGGAGTGTCCTCGCCCAGGTCGACCGCGCCGAGCGCGGCGGTGGTGCCGACCCACGGCTCCACGTCTTTGGCGAAGTCGACCTCAGGGCAGTCGCCCTCTTCACGCAGCCACGTGGTGATCTGCTTGCGGAAGTCCTCGGCGGCATCCTTGTCGAGCTGCTCGCTGACCGAGGGGAACTTCTTGAGGGTCTGGTAGGCCTCGACCTGCTGCTTCCCGCCGGGATCGAGGTCGATGGTGGCGTAGGCGAGCGTCGCGTCAGGCAACCCCTCGGCTACATCGGCGCCACCGGAAAGGAAGGACGTCGCCGCCCAAGCGCCAGCACCCAGAACGGCGGCGCCAACCACGGCGACACCAATCATGAGGCCGCGTTTGCGGCCGCCCGTCTGCAGCGGACTCGACTGCGCATCGAGAGTTTCGTAGGGAGGATCGAACGGCGCTGGGGCCCCCGTGTTATCAGCCATGCGCCGAGACTAACCCGCTCGGTGTCAGGCCGAGCCAATGTTGGGAGAATCAGCGGGCTCCGCCGTAGTGAGAAAGACCACCAGCAGAGCCACCAAGGATCCCGCCGGAAAGGCCAGGTAGGCCGAAACTCCGTGGACCCGCAGCTCCCCCGGGATGCGAGTCAGGTCGGGAGAGCTGGCGGCCAAGGCCGTCGGATCGACAGGTCCGAGCAGGTGCCCGACCACAGCCATCACCCAACCCGCGAGCAGCCCTCCCAGTAGTCCTACCCCCAGCGCTACGAGTGGCGGCCGAACCCAGCGGGCCACCGCTAGCCCACTCAGCAGCCCCAGTGCGGCAGCTCCCAGGAGGTAGCCGCCGGTGCCGGCGAAGTCCTCACCGCTCCTCGTCGGATCGAGGATCCACTCGTGTTGGTAGGCGAGGCCTTCGACCCCAGGCCACCATGCCTGCCACGCGACGCCTCCGAGGCCACCGAGCACCACCATGGCCAGCATGCCCAAAATCCCGGAAAGGACAGCCTGTCTGTGGGACGACTCGGGGCGGGAGTTCAAGCGATGAGCGAATTCGCGCTGGGCCGGAAGCTGGGTGGGGTTCACCCGAGACATCCCGGACCGAGCAGCGCCTTGAGGTCGGCGTAAAGCGGCTGCCCTGGTGTGACCCGAAGGCGATCGTCCACCTTCATGCGAGTGGTGCCGTTGCGGTTGAGCAGCACGAGGTGTACGTCGTTGACGCCACGATGCGTTGACAACACCTCCCGCAGAGCGGCGACGGTCTGGGGCGTGCAGCGCGTCGCGGGGACGCTGATGACGACCGGACCATCGGCCTGCCGCGAGAGATCCGGCACGGACACTTCCTGGGCGTGCAGTTCGGGCGTCTCCTTCGAGCGCGAGAGCCTCCCCCGCACCGTCACGATTGCGTCCTCGGTCAGCACCGAACCACACGTTTGATAGGCCCCGGGGAAGAAGAGGACATCGACCGAGCCCTCCAGATCCTCGAGCGTGACGATCGCCCAGGCGTCACCGCGTCGGGTGATCTTGCGTTGGATGGCGGTGATCAAACCACTCACGGTCACCGTGGTGTTGTCGGCGCGCTCCTCATCCACGATGAGGTCACCGATCGAGCAATCGACCCCCTGCGACAGCACGTGTTCGAGGCCGAGGAGGGGGTGGTCAGAGACGTAGAGCCCCAACATGTCGCGCTCGTGGCTCAGCAGCGTCATCTTGTCCCACTCAGCAATGTCGGGGACGGTGATCGCTACGCCGAAGGCCGCGAAATCCTCGTCGCCACCAAGATCGCCAAACAGTGAGTCCTGACCGATGGCCTCGTTGCGTTTGATGTCGACATAGGCATCGACCGCGGCCTCGTGGATCGACACCAGCGCCCGGCGGCCGAGCTTGAGGTCGTCGAACGCCCCTGCTTTGATCAGCGACTCCAGCACCCGCTTGTTGCAGACGCTGGCCGGCACCTTGGACATGAAGTCGTTGAAGTCGGTGAATCGGCCCTGCTCTTCGCGGGCGCGCACGATCTCAGCCACGACACCGGCGCCCACGTTGCGCACCGCCGTCATCCCGAAGCGAATATCGGGACCCACCGGGGTGAAGGTCGCGGCCGACTCGTTGACGTCTGGCGGCAACACCTGAATCTTCATCCGGCGGCACTCGGCGAGGTAGACCGCCATCTTGTCCTTGTCGTCCTTCACCGAGGTCAACAAGGCCGCCATGTATTCGGCCGGATAGTGCGCCTTGAGATAGGCCGTCCAGAACGACACGAGACCATAGGCGGCCGTGTGGGCCTTGTTAAAGGCGTAGTCGGAGAACGGGACCAGGATCTCCCACAACGCTTGGGTGGCCTCGGGCGAATAGCCGTTGGCACGCATTCCCGTCTCGAAGGGGACGTATTCGGCGTCGAGGATCTCGCGCTTTTTCTTGCCCATCGCCTTGCGGAGCAGGTCGGCCTGGCCTAGGGAGTAGCCGGCCACCTTCTGCACGATCGCGAGCACCTGCTCTTGATAGACGATCAAGCCATAGGTGGGTTCGAGGATCTCCGCGAGCGGCTCGGCCAGCTCTGGGTGGATGGCGGTGATCTCCTGCTTGCCGTTTTTGCGCAGGGCGTAGTTGGTGTGGCTGTCCGCACCCATTGGACCGGGGCGATAAAGCGCGAGCACCGCGCTGATGTCGGCAAACGAGTCGGGGCGCATCAACCGGAGCAGCCCACGCATCGGTCCGCCGTCGAGTTGGAAGACCCCGAGCGTGTCGCCTCGTCCGAGCAGCTCGAAGGTCGCGTTGTCGAAGAGTTCGAGCTCCTCCACCACCACGCGTTCGCCCCGGTTGGCGGCGATGTTGTCGAGCGCGTCGTCCAAGATCGTGAGGTTGCGCAACCCCAGGAAGTCCATCTTGATCAGCCCAAGGGACTCACACGTCGGGTAGTCGAACTGAGTGATGATGGCGCCGTCCTGCGGCCTCCGCATCACGGGTATGACGTCGAGCAGGGGCGCGCTCGACATGATCACGCCGGCCGCATGGACGCCCCACTGGCGCTTGAGCCCTTCGAGACCGAGCGCCGTATCGACGACCTGCTTGACGTCGCTATCGGCTTCATAGAGGCCGCGGAACTCGCCACCCTCGCCGTAGCGCTCGTGGGTGTCGTCGAAGATCTGCTTGAGCGGCACGTCTTTGCCCATGACCATGGGCGGCATGGCCTTAGTGATGCGGTCACCCATCGCGAAGGGATAACCCAGAATCCGGGATGCGTCCTTGACGGCCTGCTTGGCCTTGATCGTCCCGTAGGTCACGATCATCGAGACGCGATCGTCGCCGTACTTGTCGGTGACGTATTTGATCACCTCGCCACGACGACGCTCGTCGAAGTCGATGTCGAAGTCGGGCATCGAGACGCGCTCGGGGTTGAGGAAGCGCTCGAACAAGAGCCCATGCACCAGCGGATCCAGATCGGTGATCCGCAACGCATAGGCCACGATGGATCCGGCACCGGATCCGCGTCCGGGGCCGACCCGGATCCCCTGGCTCTTGGCCCAGTTGATGAAGTCCGCGACCACCAAGAAGTAGCCCGGGAAGCCCATGGCGGAGATCACGCCCAACTCGAAGTCGGCGCGCTCGCGGTGCTCGGGGCGGATCCCGTCGGGGTAGCGCACGGCAAGTCCGCGATCGACCTCGGCCCGCAACCAGGAGTCTTCGGTGTGGGGGGCGGGACACTCGAAGCGCGGCATATAGGTGCCGTTGCCCTCGGTGAACTCGACCTCGCAGCGCTCCGCAATCACCAGCGTGTTGTCGCACGCTTCCTTGAGCCCGTTGCGGTGCTCCCAGAGCTCCCGCATCTCCGCGGCCGACTTGAGGTAGTAGTCGTCGCCGTTGAAGCGGAACCGTTTGGGGTCGGCCATCGTGCTGCCGGAGGACACACAAAGCAGGTGCTCGTGGGCGCCCGCGTCCTCCTTCATCACGTAGTGGGAGTCGTTGGTGGCGATCATCGGGATGTTGAGGTCGCGCGCCAGCTGCAGGAGTCCCTCACGCACCCGGTTCTCGATGTCGAGGCCGTGATCCATCAGCTCGCAGAAGTAGTTGTCGGCGCCCAGGATGTCCTGGAAGTCGGCAGCCGCCTGGCGCGCCTTGGCGTAGTCGCCGATGCGCAGCCAGGTCTGCACCTCCCCCGAGGGGCAACCCGTGGTGCCGATCAGCCCGGCCGAATGCTCGGTCAGCAGTTCGCGATCGGCACGAGGGTTGTAAAAGAACCCCTCCATCGAGGCCCGCGAGGAGAGCCGGAAGAGGTTGTGCATCCCGGTGGTGCTCTCGGCGAGCAGCGTCATATGGGTGTAGGCGCCGGAGCCGGAGACGTCGTCGTCGCCGCCGTCGTTCCAGCGGACGCGCTTGCGCTCGTGGCGCGGCGTGTTGGGCGTGAAGTAGGCCTCCATGCCGATGATCGGCTTGATCCCGTGCTTGCGCGCCTGCTTGTAGAAGTCGTAGGCGCCGAACACATTGCCGTGGTCGGTCATCGCCAGGGCGCCCATGCCGAGCTCGGCGGTGCGCTCGAAGAGATCCCCCAGCCTGGCGGCACCATCGAGCATGGAGTACTCGGTGTGCACGTGGAGGTGAGCGAAGTCCCCGGTCTTCCCACTCATGCGTTTGGTCCTGCTCCTGACTCGCCCCGTCGAATGCAGTTGGGTCGAAGGTACTTATCTCTGATGTGCCTGGCCTGACGTGACAGCCCTGACGTGACAGCAACGGCGCCGAGGCTCGGGGCTGCACGAGCGATCAACGCAGGGGTGTAGCGGTGGTGCGGGTGCTGTCTGGGGAAGATGTGCAGCCTATCCCGCCATCCGGGGGCAGTCTGTCAGGGCCCGCCGACAGCCTCAGACTTCAGTCGAGGGAGTCGATGAGGCCCGGGCAGCAGCCAGCGATTGCTCGATCACGGTGTGCACGATCGCCTCGCAGCGGTCAACGCCGAGCCCGGGCGCATTCGCCGCCCATCGTTGCGCCACCGCATGCTCTCGGGAGTGGTCGCGAGCCGGCTCGGGGCTGCCGGGGTCGAGAGCGCGCTTGTGCGCCCAGACGGCACGCGTCAGGGCCGCCCGTTGGTTGAGGAGCGAGCCCAACTGGTCGTCGACGTCGTCGATCAGGCCACGCAGGAACGCCAGCGGATCCGCCCCCATCCAGGCCATCCGAAGATCCGGAGCACGCTCCTCGTTGCCCGACCCGTCGGTGT
>JBAQXA010000401.1:0-4010 GCA_049299195.1 Nocardioides sp. | reverse complement strand
CCCGATCGGGAGTCGACAGTTCTGTTCACCCGCTGGCCGAAACTCGCCCGCGACACCCAGGAGGTCACAACCCAGTGTTTGCCTACATCGTCAAGCGTGTCTTGTCAGGCATGGTGGTCATGGTCTTGGTGTCGTTGTCGGTGTTCGCACTCTTCTGGTACGGCCCTTCGGACCCAGCGCGGCCCATCTGCAACAACCAGACCAACAACCGGTGTAGCCCCGAGCGGTTGGCTCGGTTCGAAGAGAACCTCGGCTACAACAATCCGATGATCGTTGAGTACGGCAAGTGGGCCAAGGGCATCGTGACGGGCCGCGAGGTCCAGTTCGGGCAACTCAAGCTTGAGTGCCCGGCACCCTGCCTGGGGCTTTCCTTCCGCACCAACCAGCCGGTCTATGAAGAGATGAAGCAGCGGCTGCCCGCCACGATCTCGGTCGCGCTCGGTGGGGCCCTGCTCTACGTCGTGTTTGGCATACCGATCGGCATTGCCGCGGCGAGGAGGCGAGGCACCGTCGGTGACAAGGCGCTGGTCTCCTCCTTCTTGTTCATCTCCTCGATCCCGTACTACTTGTTTGCGTTGCTGCTCTCGCTCTACCTCACGGTGATCTATCAAGTGCCTATCTTTGGTGACACCGGCTATCACCCGCTCACGGAGAACCCGTGGAAGTGGTTCACCGGGCTGTTCCTGGCCTGGATCGCGCTCGGCATCTTCGGAAGCACGTCCTACACCCGTTATTCGCGCGGGTCGATGGTGGAGGCGCTCAACGAGGACTACATCCGCACCGCCAAGGCCAAGGGGCTGCCCCCGCGCACGGTCGTCTATCGCCACGCACTGCGCGCGGCACTGGTGCCGGTCGTCACGATCTTCGGCCTCGATCTGGGCGCCCTCCTCGCGGGCACCATCTTCACCGAGCGCATCTTCGACATTCAGGGCATCGGCTGGTGGGGCCTGGCGGCCGTTGGCGCTAAGGACCTCAGCGTGGTGTCCGCCACGACGCTCTTCGGAGCCGCCGTCATCATCGCCAGCAATATCTTCGTCGACGTGATCTATGGCGTCCTCGACCCCCGAGTGAGGATCTCGTGAGCGCCAACATGTCAACTGAGGACCCCTACCTCGTCATCGAGGACCTGACGGTCAGCTTCCCGACCGAGGACGGCATGCTGACCGCGGTCAGCGGTCTGAGCTATTCGGTGAGCAAGGGCAAGACCCTCGGCATCGTGGGCGAGTCCGGCTCCGGCAAGTCGGTCTCCAGCCTCGCGGTGATGGGATTGCACGACGCGAAGTCGAGCCGGATCACCGGATCGATCAAACTCGGCGGCACTGAGGTCGTTGGCCTCGAAGAGGCCGAGATGCGCAAGTTGCGTGGCCGCCGGGCGTCGATGATCTTCCAGGACGCGCTCGCTGCCTTGCACCCCTTCTTCCCGGTGGGCAACCAACTCGAAGAGGCCTACCTGGTGCACAACTCGGGCGCCTCCAAGAGAGATGCAGCCAAGAAGGCCGTCGAGATGCTCGACCGCGTCGGCATTCCGCAGCCCGAGGCACGCGCCAAGGACTACCCGCACCAGTTCTCCGGCGGCATGCGGCAGCGCGCCATGATCGCCATGGGGTTGATCAACGACCCGTCCCTGATCTTCGCCGATGAGCCGACGACCGCGCTCGATGTGACGGTCCAGGCGCAGATCCTCGATCTGCTGACGGATCTGCAAAAGGAGTTCAACTCCGCGATCGTGATCATCACCCACGACCTGGGTGTCATCGCCGAGATGGCCGACGACGTGTTGGTGATGTATGCCGGCCGCAAGGTCGAATACGGCGCCACCAAGGAGATCCTCGTGCACCCGGAGATGCCCTACACCTGGGGCCTTCTCTCGAGTGTTCCCGACGTCTCGGCCGACACCGACGCGCGACTCATCCCGATTCCGGGCAATCCGCCCTCGTTGTTGAACCCGCCGCCCGGCTGCTCGTTCAACCCGCGCTGTGTTCATCGGGACAAGGTCCCGGGCGACCTCTGCGTGACGGTGATGCCGGACCTGACCCCTGCACGCGTCGGCGTGGGGCACGTCAAGCGTTGCCACCTCGCTGATCCCGACCAGATCTACCGGACCGAGATCCTCCCCGAAATCGCACCGGACCTCGCTAAGGACGACCGATGAGTGATTCCAGCAGCGCCCCCGCCGAGCAGTCCGGTCTGACCGCCTCAGCCACGGGCACGACGCCCCGCCCGGTGTTGTCGGTGGACAACCTGAAGATGTACTTCCCGGTCAAGTCCGGGTTCTTCCAGCGCACCGTCGGCCACGTCCAGGCCGTTGACGGGGTCTCCTTCGAGGTGCCCGAGGGTGGCTCCCTGGGCCTCGTGGGGGAGTCCGGATGTGGCAAGTCGACGACCGGTCGCTGCATCACCCGGCTCTATGACCCCACGGCCGGTTCGATCATGTTCGAGGGTCAAGACGTCGCCAAGATGTCCCACCGCGACCTCAAGCCGTTGCGGCGCAACGTGCAGATGATCTTCCAGGACCCCTACACCTCGCTGAACCCGCGGCATACGGTGGGTTCGATCGTCGGCACCCCCCTCTCGGTGCACAACATCGTGCCCAAGGACAAGATCCTGCCGCGCGTGCAGGAGTTGTTGGAGGTGGTCGGCCTCAACCCTGAGCACTACAACCGCTACCCCAACGAGTTCTCCGGCGGGCAGCGCCAGCGCATCGGCATTGCGCGCTCCTTGACGCTCAACCCCAAGCTGCTGGTTGCCGACGAGCCGGTCTCGGCGCTGGACGTATCGATCCAGGCGCAGGTGATCAACCTGCTGCAGGACCTGCAAAAGGAATTCGGGATCGCGTTCCTCTTCATCGCCCACGACCTTGCGGTGGTGCGCCACTTCTGCCCCGAAGTCGCGGTGATGTACCTCGGCAAGATCGTGGAGATCGGCGATCGCGAGACGCTCTATCAGCGCCCGCATCACCCCTACACCCAGGCACTGCTGTCGGCGGTCCCGGACGTCAAGCAGGCCGCGATCGGCGGCCGGCGCGAGCGCATCCGGTTGGAGGGCGACGTGCCCAGCCCGATCAACCCGCCCTCCGGGTGTCGCTTCCGGACTCGTTGCCGGCTCGCGAAGGAGATCTGCGCGAAGGTTGAGCCGCCCTTGCTGCAGATCGGCCCGCGGCACAAGGTCGCCTGCCACTTCCCCGGCGAGCTCGGGAAGGCTCCGACCACGCCGGTAACCAGCGGAATCCTCGGAGTCGACGACAACGGCGCTTCCCTTCCGGGGGCCGCTGCCCGCGCCGACCTGCTGGACCACCCCGGCTTCCGCGACACGTGGGTCGACATCAAGAACCCGCCTCGCTGAGCTATCTCGAGGCGCTCTTCTCGCTGACCGGACTGCGAGCCGTCGTCACGGGGGGCAGCTCCGGGATCGGGCGAGGCATCGCCGAGGCGCTCGCTGGTGCAGGTGCTGCGGTCCACATCGTCGCGCGCGACCAAGGTCGGATCGACGAGGTCTGCGCGTCGTTGCGTGCGAACGGGGCCGAGGCTGCCGGGTCAGCGGTCGACCTGACCGATGAGCTCGCCACCTGTGGCTTCGCCGACGGTGAAGTCCTGCGGGGCTGCGACATTCTCGTCAACTGTGCAGGCATCAACCCCCGCCCGGAGTTCGCGCAGACCACCGACGCGGAGTACGCCGAGGTGATGGCGGTGCATGTGCGTGCGCCGTACCTGCTCGGGCAGGCCGCCGGCCCGGCGATGGTGGCCCGGGGGTTCGGCAGGATCATCAATGTGGGGTCCCAACAGTCCTGGATGGCGTTTGGCCGCTCGGGGATCTACGGCGTCTCCAAGGCCGCGACGGCGGGACTCACGCGCTCCCAGGCTGAGGCGTGGTCGCCGTACGGCGTCACGGTCAACACCCTGATCCCCGGCTTCGTCGTAACGCCCCTGACCGCTGCCACGGTCGCGGAGCCTGGCCGGGAGGAGGCCTTGGCTGCCCGGAGCATGACCAAGCGCAACGGCGTGCCTGTGGAC
>JBAQXA010000400.1:0-7142 GCA_049299195.1 Nocardioides sp. | reverse complement strand
ACCTAAGACAACTAGCCAGGAGAAGAGATGGCGAACTTCACCGCCGCCGACGTCAAGAAGCTCCGCGACATGACCGGTTCGGGAATGATGGACTGCAAGAAGGCTCTGGAGGAGGCCGACGGCGACTTCGACGCCGCTGCCGACATCCTGCGCACCAAGGGCCAGGCCAAGATGGCCAAGCGAGCCGATGAGCGCGAGGCCAGTGCCGGCCTGGTCGCTCAGAGCGGTGGCTCGTTGGTCGAGCTCAACTGTGAGACCGACTTCGTCGCCAAGGGCGAGGACTTCATCGCCGTGGCCCGCCAGATCGCGGATGCGGCCAACGCTGCGGGCGCCGGCGACCGCGACGCCGTCTTGGCGCTCAGCCTGGGCGACAAGACCGTTGCTGGAGTCGTCGAAGACCTCGCGATCACCATCGGTGAAAAGATCCAGCTCGGCCGGGTGGCCTACTTCGGCGGCGACACCGTTGCCTACATGCACAAGCGTGCGGCCGACCTGCCGCCGGCCGTCGGCGTCCTGGTGGAGTATGCCGGGGACAACGCGGAGGCCGCTCGCGGCGCCGCGATGCAGATCGCCGCGATGAAGGCCGAATACCTGACCCGCGACGATGTCCCGGAGACGGTGGTCAGCAAGGAGCGCGAGATCGCCGAGGCGATCACCCGCGAAGAAGGCAAGCCCGAGCAGGCGATCCCCAAGATCGTCGAGGGCCGGTTGGGCGGCTTCTTCCGGCAGGTCGTCTTGCTGGAGCAGGAGTCGATCACCGAGTCCAAGAAGTCGGTCAAGGCCGTGCTCGATGCGGCCGGCGTCACCGTTCAGCGGTTCGCCCGCTTCGAGGTCGGTGCCTGATCCTGCTGCGGTAGGGTCAGGGTTCGATGAACTTTCAGAGGCCGGTCCGACGGGTTGCACGACCCGATCGGACCGGTCTCTTGTATGCCGCCCCCGTGCGGCTCGGCGTACCAACGGCAGGCCTCCACCAGGCCACAACAACGTCCAAGGAGACACGGTGAGCGGATATCGGCGGGTGCTTCTGAAGCTGTCGGGTGAAGTCTTCGGTGGCGGCAGCGTCGGTGTTGACCCCGGTGTTGTCCGCGGCATCGCCGAGGAGATCGCTGAGGTCGTGCGCACCGGCGTCGAGGTCGCGATCGTGGTGGGCGGCGGCAACTTCTTCCGCGGCGCCGAGCTGCAGAAGGCCGGCATGGACCGGTCGCGGGCCGACTACATGGGCATGCTCGGCACGGTGATGAACTGCCTCGCGCTCCAAGACTTCCTGGAGAAGCAGGGCGTGGAGACGCGCGTGCAGAGCGCGATCACGATGGGCCAGGTAGCCGAGCCCTACATCCCGCGCCGCGCCATCCGCCACCTGGAGAAGGGGCGCGTGGTGATCTTCGGTGCCGGCGCCGGCATGCCCTACTTCTCCACCGACACCGTGGCCGCCCAGCGTGCTCTCGAAGTCCACGCCGAGGTGATCTTGATGGGCAAGCAGGGGGTCGATGGGGTCTATGACGCCGACCCGCGCACCCATCCTGAGGCGACGAAGTACGACACCCTCACCTACGACGAGTTCTTGGCCCGCGGGCTCCAGGTCGCCGACGCGACTGCCGCCAGCCTGGCCCGTGACAACGACATGCACATGGTGGTCTTCAACCTCTCGGAGCGGGGCAACATTGCACTCGCGGTGCAGGGTGAGAAGATTGGGACGCTGGTCACCGCCTAACCGGGCGTGACCGGCGACAAGCAACGAAGGAGCGGATCCCCGTGATCGAACTGACCCTGGCCGAGGCCGACGACAAGATGGACAAGTCGGTGGAGGCGACGCGGGAGGATTTCGCCAATATCCGGGCTGGCCGTGCCAACCCGTCGATGTTCAGCAAGATCACCGCCGAGTACTACGGCACGCCCACCCCGATCCAGCAGCTGGCCTCCTTCAGCGCACCGGAGGCTCGGATCGTGCTGGTGGCGCCCTACGACATGAGTGCCATCGGGGCGATCGAGCGGGCCATCCGTGACTCCGATCTGGGTGTCAATCCGGCCAACGACGGCAAGGTCCTCAGGTGCGTCTTCCCGGAGCTGACCGAAGAGCGCCGCAAGGAGTTCATCAAGGTGGCTCGGCACAAGGCCGAGGAGGGCCGGGTCGCGGTCCGCAACGTCCGCCGGCACGCCAAGCAGTTGCTGGAGAAGCTCGACAAGGACGGCGAAGCCGGCAAGGACGACGTCCAGCAGGCCGAGAAGCGTCTCGACGGGCTGACCAAGAAGCACACCGATCTCATCGACGACATGCTGAAGCACAAGGAAGCCGAGTTGCTCGAGGTCTGAGACCTCGACGACTCCCTTGCCGATGAACGCCAACCCTGCCGGTGCTCCGGCCGCTACCAATCACGGCAAGGCTGGCCGCAATCTCCCGGCCGCCGTGGGCTCCGCGGTCGTGCTGCTCGGGGCCGTAGCCGCCTCGCTGGTCTTCTACAAGACCGCCTTCATGCTGATCGTCGCCGCCGCGGTGGTGGTTGCACTGTGGGAGATGCACCGCGGGCTCTCCGCCAAGGGCATCGACATCCCCGAGCAGCCGCTGATGGCGGGCGGCGTGCTCATGGTCGTGGTGGCCTACTTCTTCGGCGCACCCGCCCTGGTCACGGCGACTGCGGTCACCTGCCTGGTCGTGATGCTCTGGCTGCTGCGCCGAGGCGTCTCCGGCTATGTCGCCAATGCGAGCGCGGCCGTCTTCACGCTGATCTACGTCCCGTTCCTTGGCTCGTTCGTCTCGTTGATGCTGGCCGAGGGCGGCGCCACCGGCTTTGAACGGTTCGACGACGGTGTCCGCGGCATCATCACGTTCATCCTGGTCACGATCGCCTCCGACATCGGGGGGTATGCAGCTGGCGTGCTGCTGGGCAAGCACAAGATGGCACCCGTCATCTCCCCGAAGAAGTCCTGGGAGGGTTTCGCCGGATCGCTCGTGGCCTGCGTGGTGGTGGGCTGGCTGTGTGTCCGCTACCTCCTCGACGGGCCTGCGTGGGTGGGGGTTGTGCTCGGCCTGATCGCGGTCTGCATGGCGACGCTGGGCGACCTGTGCGAGTCGGTGATCAAGCGTGATCTCGGCATCAAGGACATGTCGTCGGTCGTGCCCGGCCACGGTGGCCTGATGGATCGTCTCGACAGTCTGCTCGCCACGATCGCGCCGGTGTGGCTGCTGCTGCATTACCTGGTGTTCACATGAGCGACCCCGCCGAGCCGGCCAACGACCAGCCCGACGACCTGGTGGACGACGAGTTCGACGACGACGAGTTCGAAGAGGACGAGGAAGCAGAGGGCCCGCAGCCCGACTGGTGGCATCGAGACCATCCCACCTTCACCCGCCTGATGGGGTTCTTCACCGGCTTGGCCTACCTAGCCCTGGTGCCTGCGGCCTTTCTCGCGGTCCTCGATCTCGTCTTTGACGACCAAGTGGCTCGCGCCCTGTCGCCGCTGCTGGCAACCACGCTGATCGTGCCGGTCGGGATGATGTTCCACCCCCGCACGCGGGTGTTCGCGCGCTACATGCTCTTCGGGATGCTCATCACCGCGGTTGTGGTCGTCGGTGTGAGTGCCCTCGTGCTCTGGGTGTTAGCGAGCCGAGAGCTGTGACCACCTCCCTGCCGTTGGTCTTCGACGCACCCAAGGGGCGCGGCAAGCCCCCGCGCCATTTGGCCGACCTCGACCTCGCCGGTCGGCGCGAGTTGCTCGCCGAGGCCGGGCTGCCGGCATACCGGGCGGCGCAGCTGTCCAACCACTACTTCGCGCGGCTCACCGATGACCCCGAGCAGATGACCGATCTCCCGGCGGGGCAGCGCGCCGAGCTCGTGGCGAGTCTGTTGCCCGAGCTGATGACGCCGCTGCGCACGCAGGAGGCGGATCGGGGTACGACTCGCAAGACGCTCTGGCGCCTGTTTGACGGCGCCCTGGTCGAGTCGGTGCTGATGCGCTATCCCGATCGCGCCACGATGTGCGTCTCCTCCCAGGCCGGCTGCGGGATGGCCTGCCCGTTTTGTGCCACCGGCCAGGGCGGCCTCCAGCGCAACATGTCGACCGCCGAGATCGTGGAGCAGGTCGTCGCCGGAGCACGCAGCATGGCGCGCGGCGAGGTCCCCGGCGGACCCGGGCGGGTCTCTCACGTGGTGTTTATGGGGATGGGCGAGCCGCTGGCCAACTACGGGGCGGTGCTCGGTGCCGTACGCCGCTTCGTCGACCCCAGCCCCGAAGGGCTCGGGCTGTCCGCGCGCCATGTCACGGTCTCCACGGTGGGCCTGGTCCCGCGGATCAAGCAGCTTGCTGGCGAGGGCTTGCCGGTCACGCTGGCGCTTTCGCTGCACGCCCCCGATGACGAGCTGCGCGACGAACTGGTCCCGGTCAACACGCGCTGGAAGGTCCGCGAGGCCGTTGAAGCGGCGTGGGACTACGCCGCCACCACCAAGCGACGGGTGTCGATCGAGTACGCCTTGATTCGCAACGTCAACGACCAGGCGTGGCGGGCCGACCTGCTCGCCGACGTGCTCACGTCGTACGGCGACTGGGGCTGGGTGCACGTCAACCTGATCCCGCTGAACCCGACGCCCGGCTCGAAGTGGACCGCCTCAGATCCGGCCGACGAGCGCGAGTTCGTCCGGCGCCTGGAGGCCAAGGGCGTGCCGACGACGGTGCGCGACACCCGCGGTCGCGAGATCGACGGCGCCTGCGGGCAGTTGGCCGCAACCGACCTCTGATCGGCCAGCTTGCGGGTCGGGGAGGCCGGATCGGCCTGCTGCCGATGCGCTCAGGACCGCCGGTGCTGGAAAGTTCACCAAGAAGGGACTTACGTCCCTGCCGAGATGAACAGCAGGTGAATAGCGTCAACGCCCAATGACCACCCTGACTTTGCTTGCCGTGATCGCGATCGTCTTCGTGGTCCTCTTCGACTACACCAACGGCTTCCACGACGCCTCCAACATCATCGCCACCGTGATCGCCTCACGGGCGATGACCCCCATCCAGGCCGTCTGCCTGGTGGCCTTCTTTGAGTTCCTGGGGCCCGTCCTCGGCGGGACCGCGGTGGCCAACACGGTGGGCAAGTTCGTGGACGTCTCCTCATTGCCACCCGAACGCGCCTTGATGGTCACCCTGTGCGGCATCATCGGCGCGATCACGTGGAACCTCGGCACCTGGGCGGCCGGCATCCCCTCCTCCTCCTCCCATGCCCTGGTGGGCGGTTTGGTGGGGGCGGTCGTTGTCTCCGCTGGCCCGAGCCACGTCGTCTGGGGCTTTGCCGAGCTGGCGCACGGCGAGGTCCATGGCGTGACCAAGGTGCTCCTGGGCCTCGTGCTCTCGCCGATCATCGGCTTCTGGGCGGGCTTCATCATCCACAAGCTGATGAGCCGCCTGCTGAGCCGCGCCCGGCCCTCGGCCAATGGCAAGCTGCGCCGCGCGCAGTGGGTGACCTCGGCCTGGCTGGCCTTCAGCCACGGCGCCAACGATGCTCAAAAGTCGATGGGCATCATCACGATGGTCTTGGTGCTCGGCGGCTTCATCACCGACTTCTTGGTGCCCTTCTGGGTGATCCTCACCTGTGCCACGGCCATCACCCTGGGCATCCTGTCCGGTGGGTGGCGGATCGTGCGCACGGTGGGCTTCGGCATCTACAAGGTCCGGCCACTGCACGCACTGGACGCCCAGCTCACCTCCGCCAGCGTGATCTACGTGGCGTCCCTGCTGGGCGCACCGGTCTCCACGACCCACGTGGTGAGTTCCTCGATCATGGGCATCGGCTCCAGCGAGCACCCCAAGTGGGTGCGGTGGAGCAAGGCCAAAGAAATCGTCAGCACATGGGTGATCACCATCCCGGGTGCCGGCTTGGTGTCAATCCTCGCCTACGGCGTGGTCTGGCTGATCTGGAGATAGGAAGACAACGATGACGTATGCCGAGGTGGACCAGGCACCGGTTGGACCCATAGGGCGACTGATCGCCAGGGTGTTCCCCAAGACCCCCGACTTCTACTCGCTGCTGGCCGCTCAATCCGGGCAGGCCGTGCTCGGGATGGAAGCCCTCGTGGAGTACATGCAAGACGGTTCGCGCGCCACCGGCAAGGCCGTCAAGTTGCTCGAAAGCCAGAGCGACGACATGCGCGACCAGAGCATGGCGGCGCTGAACTCGGCGTTCTCGACCCCGATGGACCGCGAAGACCTCTACCGCGCGATCGCGACCCTTGACCACCTGCTCGGCTATGCGAAGTCGACGGTGCGCGAGATGGAGGTGCTGGGAGTTAGCCCCGACCAGTACACGCTCCTGATGGCCGAGCAGTTGCTCGTCGGCGCCCGCCATATCCACCAGGGCTATGAAGTGCTGTCGACCAACACCGCAGAGGCAGAGCCTTACGCTCAGTCCGCGCGCTCGGCCGAGCGGGAGATCGAGAAGCTCTATCGCAAGGCGCTCAAGGAGCTCTTTGACGTGGAGAAGGAGATGGCTGCCCTCGGCACCATCGACGGACCCTCTGGGCCGGCCACGCTCGGACACGTCGTCGACATCTTCAAGCGCCGCGAGATCTACCGCCACCTGTCCAACGCGGGCGACCGCGTTGCGCACGCCGGCGATGCGCTGCACGACATCGTCGTCAAGCTGGTCTGAGCAGGATCTCGGCGGCCTCCTCGGGGGAGTCGACGAGGTGAATGTGCTCGGCCATCGGCCGCCCCTGGGCTAGCGACGTGAGCAACCCCCACGCCGGCAACTCCTCGGTCCAATGTCGTCGGCCGACGAGGACCAACGGGGCGACCGTGCCCGGGTCGGCGTAGTAGTTCTCGCAGGCGTCGGTGAAGATCTCTTGCACCGTCCCCGCGGCACCCGGCAGGACCACCACGCCGGCATCACACAGCAGCAGCAGGACGGACTCGCGCAGCGCATTGGTGAACATCTTCGCGATGGCGCTGGCAAAGAGATTGGGCGGCTCGTGGCCGTAATGCCACGTCGGAATCCCCAAGGTCTCGGTGCCCAGCACCTCGGTAGTCGCGCCGAGATCGGGCTCAAGACCCTGCAACACCTCGCGTGCGCTCGCGGCCCACGCATCCACGCTGGGGTGATAGTGCGGCACGGTCGCCAGTTGCGCGAGAGCGTCGGTGAGCGTGCCAGCGCTTGCCCCGGCCAAGCG
>JBAQXA010000399.1:0-4633 GCA_049299195.1 Nocardioides sp. | reverse complement strand
ATCTCGTTGTGAAGGAGCGAGTCGGCTTGGCCAAGTTCGTCACTTGTGACGATGGTGCCGATCAGGAAAGCGAATCGCCAACTGCTGCATTCTCTCTGGAGGGTGTTCCCGTTAAGGATGCCTTTGGCGCTGAGGTCGGCGGGACGTGGATCGTGTACGTCTCGGTGGCTGTGTGTCGGATGCCTGCCCGCTCAAGTCTGTTGTCTGCTAAATGCGTTGACCCCCGCGCGGCGGATAGGCAGCACGCGCGCTTAGCTCATGGCTTGTGTGCTAGCTGGCCATATTGTGAAAGAGCCGGGTTTGCTCCTTGCCCAGAGTTGGGTGACGTGAAAAAGCAACAGGTCGAGGTAGAAGTCTTCGCCGTCGACGTCGAGGTGGACTTGCCGGCCGACGAACGCGAAGCCGCGGCCGAGTTCGAGGAGGACCTGTTGAAGTCGTTCCATGAGGGCTTGCTCGAGGTCGCGCTTGTGGGCCTGTGCGCTGATCTCAAGGAACTCAAAGACGTAGGGATCTTTGGTGATCTCTTGCACGAGCTCTGAGTCGGGGGAGGGCAGCTGGCGGGCGAAGTTTGAGGGTGCGGAGCCGATCCGCTGGTGGAGGTGGCTGATGATTTGGTTGAGCAAGACGTTACGGGACCAGCCGTGCTCGGCTGCTTGGGCGGCGTACCAGTCTCGCTCGTCTTGGTCATCGAGCTTGTCCAGGAGCACGGTGATGTGGCCCCACGGCAAATGCGCAACAGGCTGTTGCGCGATTGAGCCCGGCCCTTGGTGCCCTGTGCGAGGGATCGCTGCAGGGCATGTTCGACACCGAGTCGACCTTCCGCCCCGACTGGCGTGCACCAATCCAGACGCTGTCGCTGCGCTCGCTCCACCAGACCGGCAACAAAGTCGCCGTGGGCATCGCGCTGATGTGTCTCAACTCCTGGGGCCAGGGCATGCGCGAGACCGCATCGGCGGGCGATCGACGGATCCTGCTCCGCGACGAGGCGTGGCTGCAGACCCGCCTGTCACTCGACGCCGTGATGGCGCTGGACGCCAACCTGCGGCTCTCCCGCACCGAGGGCGACATCCAGCTGGTGACCTACCACAAGCCGTCCGATCCGCTCTCTGCCGGCGACCAGGGCAGCCAGGCCGCCCAGATCGCCAAGGACCTGCTCAATCTCTCCGACATCCGGATCCTGATGGGTCAAGACGAGTCTGTCGCCGACGAGCTCGGCCGTCTGATGGGGCTCTCGGAGATGCAGCAGAGCGTGATCACCAACTGGGCGATGCGGGAGAAGGGCCGCGCCCTGTGGATGGTCGGCGACCAGCGCTACAAGGTCCAGACGCTGCTGACCCCGCTGGAGAAGAAGCTGTACTACACCAACGAGGCCATCGAGGCCGCGGGTTAGAAGTTCGCATGTTTGTTGAAGGTTTTGTCGCGAATCTGAGCCCCCGCAGACCGACGGCGGTAGGGCGTGCTGGTTCATGTTCGATGAACATTACGACGCAGGCGTGGGCGTGGATCAGCGGTGCTGCATCCAGAGGTTCTCTTCGCGGTAGACGGCCGTGTTCTCGTCCCGATCGACCACCAAGAGGTTCAGCGCGTCGGGAACGACGTACTCGCCGCTTACGGGGAACGGCATGTCTGCCCATTGCTCCCATTCCGAGACGGTCCCGGGGATCACCATCGAGTTGGGTGCGACCTTCAGGATTCGTGCGCCCATGAGCTGGTGGGTTCTGATCCACGGGTCGATCGACATGCCGTCGGCGCGCACCCAGTTCGCGTACTCGCTCATGGGCACGTTCGGGTACTTCGGCTTCCAGGTCGGACGGATTGGGGCGATCACACGGTCGATGCTGGCGGCCTTGGCTCGGTCGATAAGGCCGCGCAGTACCTCGGCGGCGAGGCCCTGCTTGTCGTGGTCTGGGTGAACAGCGGCGGCCATGAAGCTGAAGGCGTTTGGGACTCGCTGGGCTTCGTGATCGTCCACCGAGCGGACGAGCGCCGAGTCGTATCCCTCAGGCAGATCGTCGGGGGTGCCGTCCCAGACGAAGGGGACGCCCCACCCGCCCGCCGCGACGTGGCCGTCGATGAGGACGAGGATGTCGAAGTCGGCGAAGTAGTCGTTGACCCGGGAGATGTACTGCGGCGGGACCGGGTCATGGAAGATGAACTCGGGCCAGCGCTCGCGGAAGGCGGCTGCAGCCGCGTCATCGAGGTCGGGCCGGGTCGACGCGGTGACGATCTCAAGTTCCACGGCCCTGATCTAACGCTGGGGCCGTGCGTTCGTGCAAGGGTTTGCTCCTTGTCCAGAGGCTGGGGCGGGAGCCACTACAAGACGCGGTGCACCTTGTGTTGGGCTGCTTGGGCGACCGGCCGCAAGACCATCTCGTCGACGTTCATGTGGGCGGGCAGCGAGACGACCCAGCGCACGGCTTCGGCGATGTCCTCCGCGACCAGCGGCTCGGCCACCCCGGCGTAGACCGCGTCGGCCTTGCTGCGGTCCCCGCCGAATCGCTTCACCGCAAACTCGTCGGTCCGGACCATGCCCGGCGCCAGCTCGCAGAGCCTGATGGGCTCGCCGCACAGCTCGAGTCGGAGCGTCTCGGTCAGCACCTGCAAGCCATGCTTCGCCGCGGTGTAGCCGCCTCCGCCTTCGTAGGCGATGCGACCGGCCGTCGAGCCCATCATGACGATGATCGGGCGGCTTGCTCGACGCAGCGCCGGCAGGATCGCCTGCGTCACGCGGAGTACGCCGAGCACGTTGACGTCATACATCGCCTGCCAGTCGGCGGGATCCGCCTCGGCGACGGGCTCGGCGCCCATGGCGCCGCCGGCGTTGTTGACCAGCACGTCCACGACCTCGCCCGCGAAGGCGGCCAACGTCGCGACCTGCTCGGGGTCGGTCACGTCGCACGCGATGGCGCGCCCATCGATCTCAGCGGCGAGGGCCTCGATGCGGTCGAGGCGTCGGGCCGCGCAGACGACCTCGAAGCCGTCGGCGGCCAGCGCTCGCGCGGTGGCGGCCCCGATGCCACTGCTGGCGCCGGTCACGAGGGCAACGGGACGAGAAGTTCGGTCGTTCACAACGGCGATTGTGCCGGAACCGCGATCAGCCGTTTGGCGACGGCATCTGACAAGCCGACGCGCGGCCCGGAAGTTCGTGTCGATGCCGGGCAATCCAGGCGTAGCAGGCCGCGAGCGGACGCTCCAACAGCCGCCTCCCCGCCACTCGCCCGAGCGCCCGGACGACTCGGTAGCGCGAGGTTCGCAGCGCTGCCGCGACGGCGAGGTGACCCGCCCATTTCTCCTCGCCCCGCACGAACCACGCGGCAGTGGTGACGTCGCCCTCCGTCAGCCCCAGGGCCGCCAGATCAGTCGCCTGCCAGGGCTGGTGGCGACACGTGATCCCGAGCCGCAGGCCCCAGCCGAGACTGCGGACACAGAATCCGCAATCGCCGTCATAGATGAGCACAACCCCATTGTGCCCCGAGCCCCGGCGACGCCGTCGGTTAGCGTTCTCTGACGAGCGGTATGCCGAGCGGCGCGACAGCGAGCCGCGGACCTGCAAGCAACGAGTCAATTTAGGGAGCGATGACGGGCGCGATGGGCGAGATCAGGCGCGTAGCCATGGTCAGTCTGCACACCTCGCCGCTCGACCAGCCCGGCACCGGCGACGCGGGCGGCATGAACGTCTACGTCATTGAGCTCTCCAAGCAGTTGGCCGCCCAGGGCATCGCCGTCGACATCTTCACTCGCGCGACCTCCTCGAGCCTGCCTCCGGTCATGGAGGCCGGCCCCGGCGTGCTCGTCCATCACATCCACGCGGGCCCGTTCGAGGGTTTGACTAAGAACGAACTGCCGGGTCAGCTGTGCGTCTTTGCCCGTGAGGTGCTGCGGGCCGAAGCAGGCCACCCGGTCGGGCACTACGGCGTCGTGCACAGTCACTACTGGCTCTCTGGGCAGGTCGGCGCGCTCGCCCGCGATCGGTGGGGCGTGCCGCTCGTGCATTCGATGCACACCATGGCCAAGGTCAAGAACGCCGCCCTTGCCGAGGGCGATACGCCCGAGCCGGCCGCACGCATCATCGGCGAGGAGCAGGTGGTCGAAGCCGCCGACATGCTCGTCGCCAACACCAGCGATGAAGCCACCCAGCTCATCGATCTGTATGACGCGGCGCAGCCACGCGTCGCGGTCGTCCACCCCGGGGTGGATCTGGCGGTCTTCCGGCCTCACGACCAGGCCCAAGTGCGGGCCGAACTCGGCTTGCCCCTCGATGCCAAGGTCTTGCTGTTTGCTGGCCGCATCCAGCCGCTCAAGGCCCCTGACGTGCTGCTCAAGGCGGTCGCGGTGTTGCTGGCCGACCGTCCAGACCTGCGCGGACGCCTCGTCGTACCGATCGTGGGCGGGCCGTCGGGCAGCGGCCTGGAGCACCCGGAGTCCCTGGCTCAACTCACCAGCGAACTCGGGCTCACCGATGTCGTGCGGTTTGTCCCTCCGGTCGCCCAGGCCGATCTGTCGCGCTGGTGCGCGGCCGCCACGCTGGTGGCGGTGCCGTCCTACAACGAGTCGTTCGGACTCGTCGCCGTCGAGGCGCAGGCCTCGGGCACCCCCGTGGTCGCCGCGGCCGTCGGCGGGCTGCGCACGGTGG
>JBAQXA010000398.1:0-2136 GCA_049299195.1 Nocardioides sp. | reverse complement strand
TCGATGCGACGTTGACGACCGGCAGTTCCAACGGCCGCGACCGCGGCGCGCTGTATGTCGCCAAGTGCGGCCAGGCGGTGAAGGAAGCAGCCGGGCTCCCGGTCGAGATCCAGTTCGAGCCGCCCTTCGAGATGGACGTGATCAATCAGGTCGGCGACATGGGCATCGACTCCGTCGGCATCCACATCGAGACCTTTGACCCGGCCGTGCTCGCCCGGGTTGCCCCCGGCAAGTTCCGCACGGGCATCGAGCGCTACTTCGAGGCCTGGGAGCGGGCCGTGAAGGTCTTCGGCTCGGGTCAGGTGTCGACCTACGTCATCTTGGGCATGGGCGAAGACCCGGAGCTCACCGTCGAGGGGTGCAAGCGCGCTGTCGACATGGGCGTCTATCCCTTCATCGTGCCGATCCGCCCCGTGGTCGGGAGCCTGCTCGAAGACATCGAGCCGCCCTCGGCGGAGTACACCGAGCCGATCTACCGCAAGGTCGCGTCCTACATGGCCGAGCGCGGCATGGACGCATCGCAGGTCAGCGCCGGCTGCGCCCGCTGCCAGGCCTGCTCGGCGATCAACCAACTCAAGTCCGACACCCCGCTCGTGCTGCTCGGTCCGACTCGGAGCCGGGAGTCGGAGCCCGTCTCGTGAGCACGGGTCGGTCGGCGAGTGCCGGCCTGGCGAGTCCGGAGCTCCTGTGCGCCGATGCCTGCACGCTGGCGGACCTGGAGATGCACCGGGCCATTCGGCGAGCGGTCTTCGTCGAGGAGCAGGGCATCTTCGAGGGAAGCGACGCCGATGCGCAGGACGAGGATCCCCGCACCGTGCACGTGTTGGGGTGGGTGGGCGACCAGCCCGGGGGTGCCGTGCGCCTCTACCCCCTCGATGACGACGGGCTGCGCTGGCAGGGGGACCGGCTCGCGGTGCTCCCGCAGTTTCGCGCGGCAGGCCTCGGCGGGCCGCTGGTGCGCCACGCCGTTGCGACGGCTGCGCGGCTCGGCGGCACCCACATGGTGGCGCACATCCAGACCCCCAATGTGCGCTTCTTTCAGCATCTCGGTTGGGAGCCGGACGGCGCGGAGGAGATCTACGTCGGCCGCACCCATCAGCCGATGATCATCCGCTGGTGAACTGACCGGCGACGTCGCCTAATTGGCCCCTCCGCCGGTTATCCCACCCGCCCGGTGCGCTGGCGCCATAGCTGCGGCAACCGGCCCCGCTCCAAGAAGAGCTCTCGACGCTCGGCCGGCAACGCGTCGGCTAGCCGGGTGATCGCGCGCCACGCATCGGCTTCGGTGCCGACTTGGGCGAGGAGTTGGTCTGAGGCCAGGTCGCCCGCCGTGGCGGCCGCCTCCTGCGGGCGTCCGAGATGGGCGAGCGCCAAGGCTTGGTATTTGCGCGAGGAGCTGGCGCGGGCCAGATCGAGCAACTCCTCGGCTCGTCCGGGCTCGAAGCGCGATTGCATCTCCAGCAGGCGCATGTGAGCCCGGGCGCGGAAGGGCAGCGGCACCTCGAGGAAGGCGAAGGCGCCCTCGACTCGCGCACCCGCTGCGTCAAAGGCGCCATCGGTGAGCTCGCACTCGGCGAGGGCCAGCACGGCGTGCAGGCCTTGCTCGAGCTCAAGCGCCCCGCCACCGCGTTCGGCAGAGTGCACCGCCCGCTCGGCGATCTCACGGGCCAACTCGTGCTCACCCAGCTCGCGCCATAGCCACGAGGTCGTCGTGTCGATGCCGGCGCTGTAGTAGTCCGTGCCGTGGTCATCGATCAGTTGCCGCGCGCGTTGGAGATGGCGCAGTGCCCCGGCGAAGTCGCCGGTGTCTCCGAGTGACAGCGCGGTGAAGAACAGCGCCTGCAGCAGCGAGCGGAACATGCCGTTGGAGCGGCACAAGACGATGGCCTGCGCGAGGGTCCGTCGGGCCTCGTCGAATCGGTCCACGTGTTGCAGTACGGCGCCGCGGAAGGTCAG
This sequence comes from Nocardioides sp., assembly GCA_049299195.1. Taxonomy (GTDB): domain Bacteria; phylum Actinomycetota; class Actinomycetes; order Propionibacteriales; family Nocardioidaceae; genus Nocardioides. Next base: position 180 of record JBAQXA010000398.1, on the reverse strand, counting down.
CGCGTGGGCCGCGATCTCGTCGTCGGGTCGTTGGGAGATCACCTGCTGGTAGGCCTCGGCAGCGCCCCGATAGTCGCCATCCCAGTGCCGCACCCGGCCAAGCAGCAGCGCCGCCGAGCGGGGTGCCTCCGGCGCAGCGGCAGCCGCCTCCGCGAGCCGGGTGGCGCGATCGGCGAGGTC
>JBAQXA010000397.1:0-9120 GCA_049299195.1 Nocardioides sp. | reverse complement strand
GACCTCGCCGGCGTCGCCGGTGACGCGGAGCTGGCGCGCTCCCTGGAGGAGGCCGCCGCCGACAACCTCAAGCGGGTCCGGCGCGCCCCAGCGGGCGAACCCGACTGGACCGCCGAACCCGGCCTCGACGCCATGACCGACTTCCTGGAGATCAAGACCGTCTGGCACCCGCTCGGGATCTAGTCACACCGAGCCGAGACGGTATCCACGCGCTACCACCGGCGCTCGTCATAATGTGCGGGTGCCCGCACCCCTGTCTGCTCGCGTCGTGGTCTTGGCAGGTCCCTCCGGAGCCGGCAAGTCCCGGCTCGCCGCTCGGTTGGGGATGCCGGTCGTGCACCTCGACGACTTCTACAAGAACGGCAGCGACCCCACACTCCCCCGCATCGCCAGTGGCCCCAACGCCGGGTTGGCGGATTGGGACGACGCGCGCTCGTGGCACGCCGAGGACGCCGTCGCCGCCCTCGACCAGCTGTGCTCCACCGGGAGCGTGGCGCTGCCGATCTACGACATCTCCCGCGACGGCCGGTGCGGCACCAGCGAGATGTCCCTCGACGGCGCGCTCTTCGTCCTCGCTGAGGGGATCTTCGCTCAGGAGATCGCCCCCGAACTGCGTCGACGCGGTCTGCTTGCGGCGGCGTACTGCGTCACCCAGCACCGAGCCGTGACCTTCTGGCGGCGGCTGCTGCGCGACCTGAGGGAGCAGCGCAAGCCGCCGCTGGTCCTCGTGCGTCGCGGCCTTGATCTCATGCGTCGACAGGGCAAGATCGTCGCGCGTTCGCTGGCGCTCGGCTGCACCCGCGTCACCCCCGAGCAGGGCTTTGCTGCGGTCACCGCACTGCGCGACACGGCCTCGGCCGAGGGCTAAGGGCTAGAGGCTGAGAGCTGAGCATGGACGCGCGCGCATGGACCTCCCGGGCGCTCAACCGTGGCCTGCGGCAGCCGGACAGTCGCTCCTGTGGCGCGGCCGCTCTCGTCGTCGCCCGCATGCTCAACGACGAGCGCTATGCCGAACTGATTGCCACCGGCCGCCACCCGCTCACCGGCTATCACCTCGACGGAGCGCCGGCCGAGAGGTTCTCCGCTGAGGTGATCGCGATGCACCGCCGAAGCACCCGATCGGTCGCCCTCAACGGTCGGCTGCAGCTGCCCTGGCCCCGCCTACTCGGCACGCCGCCGTGGGCGCTGGCCGCGCAGATGAGCGGGCAACACGGGTCCGGCCGAGGTGGGCGCTACCGCGCTCGATGGATCCTCCCAAGCCGTCGCGACGACGTCGTCCCGGCGATCGCGGAGGCGCTGGACGACGGCGAGGTGGTGCCGCTGATGATCGGCACCCGGTGGCTGCCGCGGCACGTCGTGCTGATCACCGGACGAGGTCACGGCGCCACCCACGACCAGTTCGGTGTCTACGATCCGGCCGCCGGCGGCATCCGCCGGTTTGCGGTCCACGACTTCGTGAGCGGACGGCTCGGGTTGGGCCGGTGGCAGACGCCGTGGGCCGTCGTGCTCCCCGACTGAGCCCGCGCTGCGCTCCGCCGGGGCGGCTGGGTCGGGCGGTTGCCTACTTCTGCGCGGCGATCAGCGGCGCATAGCCGCGCTTGATGACCTCATCGATGATGATCAGCCGCTCGTTGAAGGGCAGGAACGACGACTTCATCGAGTTGATCGTGAACCATTGCAGCCGCTGGGCGTCGTAGCCGAACGCATCGACCAAGGCGACCATCTCGTCGGTCATCGAGGTCTGGCTCATCAGCCGGTTGTCGGTGTTGACGGTGACCCGGAAGCCCAGCCGGGTCAGGAGCCCGATCGGGTGCTCGGCCACCGAAGCGGCGGCCCCGGTCTGCACATTGGAGGCCGGGCACATCTCCAGCGGGATCCGCTTGTCCCGCACGTATGCCGCCAACCGGCCCAGGCGCACCGAGCCGTCGTCGGCCACAGTGATGTCGTCGATGATGCGGGTGCCGTGCCCGAGACGGTCGGCACCGCAGAACTGGATCGCCTCCCAAATCGAGGGCAGGCCGTAGGCCTCGCCGGCGTGGATGGTGAAGCGCATGTTTTCGCGCTGGAGGTACTCGAAGGCGTCGAGGTGCTGGGTGGGCGGAAACCCATCTTCGGCACCGGCGATATCGAAGCCGACCACGCCGTGGTCGCGATACGCCACGGCCAACTCGGCGATCTCCGAGGAGCGCGCTTGATGGCGCATGGCGGTCAACAACTGGCGAGCGACGATGCGGCCCCCGGTGGCGGCCATCCCGTCCGCGAAGCCGGCGCCCACCGCATCGATCACCTCGCGCAGGGTGAGGCCACGCTCGAGGTGCTGCTCCGGGGCGTAGCGGATCTCGGCATACACCACGCCGTCGGCGGCCAGATCCTCCACGCACTCGCGAGCCACCCGGCGGATGTGTTCGGTGGTCTGCATGACGGCCACGGTGTGGCTAAAGGTCTCCAGGTAGCGCACCAGGGAGCCGGAGTCACACGCCTGCTGGAACCAGGTCGCCAGCGCGGCGGCATCGGTGGCGGGCAACTCGTGGCCGATCTCCGCGGAGATCTCCACGACCGTCTGGGGCCGCACTCCCCCATCCAAGTGATCGTGCAACAACACCTTGGGGGCAGACCGGATCTCCGCACGTGTCAACATCGCGCCAACCTAGTCCAGCGACAAAAGGCTGGCCAATCAGAGCCCCGGTCAAGGCCCCCGGTTAAGGCCCCGGTTAAGGGCCCGGTTAAGAGCGCAGCTAGGAGAGCAACAGGACGACGGTCTGGGCGACGCAGACGGTCACCGGGTCGGGGTTGGCGTCGATCTCCAGAGTGAAATCGAGCACGACCTGCGTGCCCGCGCGCACGGTCGCGGCCTCGGCGACCCGAGCCCGGGCGCGGATCCGGGAGTCGACGCGAGCCGGCTGGGTGAAGCGCACCTTGTTGACGCCGTAGTTGAGCTTGGGCTCGGGGTTGTCGAAGGAGAAGATCTGGCTGCCGAGCAGCGGCAGGAGCGACAAGGTGAGATAACCGTGCGCGATCGTCGCGCCAAACGGGCCGGTGGCGGCTCGCTCGACATCGACGTGGATCCATTGGTGATCGCCCGTGGCGTCGGCGAAGGCATCGATCCGGGCTTGGTCGATGACCAGCCAGCCACTGACGCCCAACTCCTCCCCGACCGCTGCCTCGATCTCAGCGAGACTGGTGAAGCGGCGCATCAGGAGATCCGGTCGATCACCATGGTCCGCCCGCCAGTGCCAGCACCGGCCGCGTCGGCCACGATGGTGTAGCCGCCCTCTAGCGACTCCAAGGCCCGGTCAAAACGCTCCGGCTCGTCGGTGAGCAGCGTGAACAGCGGCTGACCGGCGCGCACCTCGTCGCCCACCTGGGCGTGCCAGCGCACCCCGGCGCCGGCCTGCACCGGATCCTCCTTGCGCGCCCGTCCGGCACCGAGCCGCCAGGCGGCCAGACCGACGGCCATCGCGTCCATCCCGACGAGGACACCATTGGTCGGAGCGGTCACCACGTGCGACTCCCGCGCCACCGGCAACGGCGCGTCCGGATCGCCGTCTTGGGCACGGATCATCTGCTTCCAAACATCCATCGCGGAGCCATCGGCGAGCTTGTCGGCCGGGTCGATGTCGCCACGCCCTGCCCCAGCCAGCATCTCCCGCGCGAGCGCCAAGGTCAGCTCGACCACGTCGGCTGGCCCACCGCCGGCGAGCACCTCGACCGACTCCTCCACTTCGATGGCATTGCCCGCCGAGAGCCCCAGCGGCGTGGACATATCGGTGAGCAGCGCGACCGTGTGCACGCCCGCGGCAGTGCCGAGCGCCACCATCGTCTCGGCGAGCTCACGCGCCGAAGGCTCGGTCTTCATAAACGCTCCGCTGCCGACCTTGACGTCGAGCACCAGTGCCCCGGTGCCCTCGGCGATCTTCTTGCTCATGATCGATGAGGCAATCAGCGGGATCGCCTCGACCGTCCCGGTGACGTCACGCAGCGCATAGAGCTTCTTGTCGGCGGGAGCCAGCCCGTCGCCGGCCGCGCAGATGACCGCCCCGACGGACTCCAGTTGGGCCACCATCTCCTCGTTGGACAGCGCCGCCCGCCAGCCCGGAATCGACTCCAGCTTGTCGAGCGTGCCGCCGGTGTGCCCGAGACCGCGTCCCGACAGCTGCGGTACGGCGATCCCGCAGGCCGCCACGAGCGGCGCCAAGGGCAGCGTGATCTTGTCGCCGACCCCACCGGTGGAGTGTTTGTCGGCGGTCGGGCGGGAGAGCCCGGAGAAGTCCATGCGCTCCCCCGACGCGATCATCGCGGCGGTCCAGCGCGCGATCTCGTCGGGCTCCATCCCGTTGAGCAGGATCGCCATCGCGAGGGCCGACATCTGCTCGTCGGCCACAGCTCCGCGGGTGTAGGCGTCGATCACCCAGTCGATCTGGCTGTCGCTCAGCCGGCCACCATCGCGCTTGGCGATGATGCACTCGACAGCATCGTGTTGAGCCATCTGCACTCCTCTTCCGCTCCGGCCTCAGCCGGAGACGCGTACGTCGTGATAGCCGCGCAACACGAAGGTGCCGCGCGAGTTGGCAGGGCCGGCCGCCCGGAGATCGGGGAACCGGGCGAAGAGTGCGGCCACCGACTCGGTCAGCTCCATGCGAGCGAGCGGGGCACCGAGGCAGAAGTGCACGCCCACCCCAAACGCAACGTGCGGGTTGGTCGCTCGGTCGACGCGGAACTCGTCGGGCGCCTCAAACACGGTGCCGTCGCGGTTGGCCGAGCCCAACAGCACGGCGATCTTCTCCCCCGTGGCCACGGTGATGCCGCCGACCTCGACGTCTTCGAGGGCCGTGCGCTCAAAGAGCTGCAGCGCGGAGTCGAAGCGCAGCATCTCCTCCACGCACAAAGCCACGTCGGGACCCGGTCGCAGCCCGCGCTGCAGCATCGCGACCAGGCCGTTGCCGAAGACATTGACCGACGCCTCGTGGCCCGCATTGAGCAGCAGCACCACCGCTGCCACCATCTCCTGCTCGGAGAGTTCGGTGACCGCGAGGTCAGAGATCAGGTCGTCGCGCGGCGTGGCCTGGCGCTCGCGGATCAACTCACGGACCACCCCGCTGAACTCCCGAGCGGCCTGGACCGCAGCCTGCTCGATGGCGGCCTGCTCACTAGCGTCCGCGCGGGGGGGCTCGTAGCACCTGACGATCGCCTGCGACCACTCCCGCAGTCGCACCGTGTCTTCGGTGGGGAAGCCGAGCAGTTCGGCGATGACGAGCACCGGCAACGGCTCGGCATACTGCCCGATGACGTCGAAGCCCGCCGTCGGGTCGGGGATCTCATCGAGCAGTTGAGCGGCCAGAGCGCGCACCCGCGGTCGCAGCCGCTCGACGTGTCCCCGGGCAAACGCTGCCGCCACCGGACGGCGCAGCCGGGTGTGCTCGGGTGGCTCGTTCTCCATCATCTGGGTGGAGTGCAGCAGGTTGAACGGCTCCCAAAACGACGCCGGCTGGCGATCGCGCCAGACCCGGCCAAACCTGCGGTCGCGCTGGATCGCGCTAACCGCACCGTGTGAGAAGGCCAGCCACATCCCGAGGTGCTCCTGCCACGCCACCGCGTGCCTGGCTCGCTCCGAGGCGAAGGATGCATAGGGGTCGACAACCATCGCCGGATCGGTCGGGTCGAACGCCGTGGTGGGCCTCACTCGGCATCCCCCCGATCGCCCACGACGAGCGCCAGGTCGCCGGGTCCGAACGCATCGGGAAGCACCTCCCGCATCGACCGGACACCGTGGGGGGTGAGCATCAGCAACTCTGGGCCGCCGTTCTCCCACAGCAGTTGCCGGCAGCGCCCGCAGGGCATGATCGTCTCGCCCCGAGCGTCGACGCAGGCGAAGTGGGTGAGCCGCCCGCCCCCGGTCAGGTGGAGCTGGGAGACCAGGCCGCACTCGGCACACAAGCCCACGCCGTAGGCCGCATTCTCCACGTTGCAGCCGAGCACGAAGCGGCCGTCGGCAACCCGCGCCGCCGCGCCCACGGGAAACTGCGAATACGGCGCGTAGGCGTGTCCGGCCGCCTCGATGGCCCGGGCCTGCAGCCCCGCCCAGTCGAAGTCAGGCTGATCGGGCACTAGCCAGCCGATCCCTTGCGATAGATCTGTCCATCGGCCGCGGGCATCCTGAGTTTTTGGGCAGCAAAGGCCAACACCAGCAAGGTGGTGACGTAGGGCGCCATGGAGGTGAACTCCTTGGGCACTTCGTCGGTGGTGAGGTACCAGATCAAGAAGGCCAAGCCCAGGGCGAGGTTGATGGCTGCACGCTTCTGGTTGCCCTTCCGCAACGCCAAGATGGCGAGCGCCACCAACACAATCGCCACCAACAACAGCACCGCGTGCAGCGACTCGCCGCCGCCGCGCAACTGCATGGCCTGGGTGTAGCCGAACAGACCGGAGCCCATGAGCATGCCGCTCGGTCGCCAGTTGCCGAAGAGCATGGCGGCGAGGCCGATGTAGCCGCGGCCGCCCGTTTGGCCCTGCTGGAAGCCCGGCGAGGCGACCATCGCGAGATAGGCGCCACCGAGGCCGGCGATGCCGCCGGAGACGGTGACGGCGACGAACTTGAACCGCAGCACGTTGACGCCCAGGGATTCAGCAGCCGCGGGTGACTCACCCACCGAGCGGGTGCGCAGACCGAAGGTCGTCTTCCAGAGCAGCCACGAGGTCGCAAACACGAGGGCCAGCGAGATCAAGGTCAGCAGCGAGAGGTTGCGGGTCAGCGCCCCCACGACGGAGGCCAAGTCGGAGATCACCGGCCAGTGTTTGGCTTGAAGCTCCAGGGCGGGCTCATAGATCGCGGGGATGTCGATCGTCGGCGGCTTGGGCAACGGAGGCGACTGCGTCGGGCCACCGCCGGGGAGGCCGGCAAACAGCGCTTCGGCCAAGAAGCCCGCGACACCCAGCGCGATGATGTTGATCGCAACACCCGAGACGATGTGGTCGACGCCGACGATCACCGTCGCCAGGGCATGCAAGGCACCGAGGATCAGGCCGAGTGCGATCCCACCGAACACACCGGCAACCCAGCCGTAGTGAAAGCCGAAGTAGCCGGCGCCGAGCGTCCCGGCGATCATCATGCCTTCCAGGCCGATGTTGACCACGCCCGCACGCTCGGACCAGACCCCGCCGAGACCAGCCATGGCGATCGGAATCGCCGAGATCAGGGCAGCACGCAGGGTGTCGACCGAGTCCATGTCGTGGGCTCCGCTGATCACCCGCACGATGGAGACCAAGGCGAGACCGCCGATGAGGTAGATCCACCAGGGGATGGTGCGCTCATCGTCAGAGACGGTGGCCGTGCTCATGCGCGTGCCTCCTTGCCGGTGAGTTCGACGACTTGCTTGGCGACCGCCGCCTGCTCGATCCGATTGCGATAGCGACGCACGATCTCATAGGCGATGACCACCGCCATGACGATCACGCCCTGGGTCACCCCGACGATGTCGGGCGAGACGCCAGCCAGGATGTTGAGCAGGTTGCCCTGCTCGCTGAGGAAGGCAAAGACCAGCGCTCCGGCGAGGATGCCCAGCGGATGGTTGCGGCCAAGGAGGGCCACTGCAATGCCCGCGAACCCGATGCCGGTCTGGAAGGAGGTGCCGTAGTTGAACGCCTGGCCGAAGAGCACCGGAAGGCCGATCAGCCCCGCGACGGCACCCGACATGAGCATCGACGCCATGATCATGCGCTTGACGTTGACACCACTCGCCACCGCGGCCGTCTCGGACTGGCCGGTGGCGCGCAGGTCGAAGCCGAACCGCGTTCGGTTGAGCAGCACCGAATAGACCACGCCGACCACAATCGCGAGAAGGGCGAGCCCGTAGACCTTGGCGTTGCCCGCGTCGGGGATGATCCCCAGGCTCCCGATGTGTGAAGACTCCGGGATGTTCTTGGTGGAGGTCGAGACGCCGGTTTGCACGCCGACCCTCGGGAGCAGGAAGCCGACCAGGCTGCCCGCGATGAAGTTCAGCATGATCGTGGACACGACCTCGCTCACCCCGCGCGTCACCCGGAGCAAGCCAGCGATGCCTGCCCAGAGCGCCCCGGTGACCATGGCCACGACGATGGCGCCAATCGTGTTCAAGATGCCGGGCAGGATGGCCGCCCCAGCGAAGACCGCGGCACAGAAGGTGCCGATCTTGTATTGGCCCTCGACGCCGATGTTGAACAGGTTCATCTTGAAACCGATGGCCGCGGCGACGCCGGAGAGATAGAGCGCCGAGGTGGCATTGAGGATGTTGACGATGTTGCGGTTGGCCGGCCAGGTGAGCATGGTGCTCCAGAAGGCCCCCACGTCGTCGCCGGTGGCGAGGAGGATCAGCGTCGCAATGATCATTGCGGTGATCAGCGCCAGCACCGGAGCGGCCAGCGTGAGACCGATGCGCTTGGCCCACGTCATGATGCCGCCCCCGCTCCGGTCATCGCGGAGCCAAGCTCCTGCGGCGTCACGGTCTGGGGATCGAAGGTGCCCACCAGCCTCCCGCGGAGCATCACTTGGATCGTGTCGGACAGGCCGATCAACTCGTCGAGATCAGCGGAGACCAAAAGCACTGCCAGACCCTCCTTGCGCGCCTTCTTGATGTGACCCCAGATTTGGGCCTGCGCCCCGACATCGACGCCTCGCGTCGGGTGGGAGGCGATGAGGAGCACCGGGTTGCCGCTCATCTCGCGGCCCACGATGAACTTCTGCTGATTGCCACCGGAGAGCGCTCGGGCATTGGTGTCGATGCCGGGTGTGCGGACGTCGTACTCCGCGAGGATGCGGGTCGAGTCATCCCGAGCGCCGCCGATGTTGAGCCATGCGCCCTTGACGCTGGGCTCTCGGGTCTGATGCCCCAGGATCCGGTTCTCCCAGAGCGGTGAGTTGAGCAGCAGTCCGTGGCGGTGTCGGTCTTCGGGGATGTAGCCGATCCCAGATTCACGGCGCTCCAGGGTGCTCCAGGAGGTGATGTCCTTGCCGTCGAGGTGGACGCTGCCTTTGACCAGGGTGCGCATGCCGATGACCGACTCGACGAGCTCGGTCTGACCGTTGCCCTCGACCCCGGCGATGCCGAGGATCTCGCCGGCGTGGATGGTGATCGAGACGTCTTGGAG
>JBAQXA010000396.1:0-17526 GCA_049299195.1 Nocardioides sp. | reverse complement strand
CGGATCGCCTCTTGGCGGCGAGCGATCTCTTCCTCACCGAGCGGCGGGCCCTGGAAGCGCCGGTTCTCGAAGGCGAACCAGATCACCACAGCAACCACTACGAAGCCGATGGTGATCCACAGCGCGTAGTTGTTGGGCGGCTGGACGCCGATGAAGAACAGCACGGCCATCGCGATGATGCACAGCACGGCCACGACCTTGTAGGCGCCTTGGCCCATGTTCCAGGGGCCCATCGTCGGCCACTTGTGGGTGCCGATGGCCACCAACCCGAGCGCGATCGGCACGGTGAAGGAGAGGAACAGGAAGATGACCGTGCACGACACCACGATGGCGTAGGCCGATGCACCCGCGATGGTGATCACCGAGGTGAACCAGACGAACAGGGTGGCCATGATGGCGGCCGCCCAGATCGAGGCCACCGGGACGCGATGCTTCGGGCTGACCTTCGCCAACTGCGCCGAAGCGCCCGGGATGCCGTTGTCGCGGGAGAAGGCGAACAGCATGCGCGAGGCGCTGGTCACCGTGGCAAGACCGCACAGGAACTGCGCGACGAAGATCAGCAGATAAAGGAACTGCGTGAAGCCGCTGCCCACCTGCTCGCCCATCGCCCAGAAGAAGACGTTCCAGCCCTCCGCCGCAGCGTCGTCCATGTTGGGGAGCATCAGCACGAAGGAGCAAAGCATGATCCAGCCAGCGATGCCCGACCAGAGCACCGAGGAGACCATGCCGGCCGGCACGGAGTGGGCCGCCTTGACGGTCTCCTCCGAGGTGTGCGCGGAGGCGTCATAGCCGGTGATCGTGTAAACGGGGAGCAACAGACCGAGCATGAAAGCCATGCCGATGCCAACCTCGGGCCACACGCCCCCGCCCACATCTCCGGTGTAGTTGTGGAAGGTGAAGAGGCGCCCAAACTCGAAGGAGTCGGCCGCAATCAGGCACGTCACCGTCAGTAGCGCGGCGGTGGCGAAGATCAGATAGCCGGAGAAGTCGGTGAGCTTGGCGGTCAAGCCGATACCGAAGTGGTTGATCAAAGCCTGCAGGCCCGTGATCACCGCAACGAAAACCACCCGCAGGGTCGTGGAGTCTTCCCAGCCCAAGCTCGGACCGAAGGCCCCGAGGAAGAAGTAGTAGGTGCCCACGTTGATCGCACCAAGCACGGTCACTAGGCCCAGCAGGTTGAGCCAGGCCGAGAGCCAACCGGTGAACCGGTTGCCGAGGATCGAGCCCCAGTGGTAGAGGCCGCCGGCCGTCGGGTAGGCCGAGCTGATCTGCGCCAAACCGAGCGCGAACAGACCCGAGATCATGACGCCGATCGGCCAGCCGAGACCGATCGCGGCGCCGCCGGCGCCGGAGGTCGCTTGACCCAGCGAGTTGATGCCTCCGGACAGGATGCAGATGATTGAAAACGAGATAGCGAAGTTCGAGAACTTGCTCATCCGCCGTTCGAGTTCCTGGGCATAGCCCATGCCGTGCAGGACCTTGACATCATCGTGCCGGTCTTGCTCGGTATAGGAATCTGCCCCGCCCTTGGGGTTGTCTGCCACTGGTCTCCTCTTTCGTTGTCCCACGGCGATAGCCCACCGCGGCTGGTTGCCGGTCCGAGTCCCTCCGCCAGCGCGAGAGTAGACCTGTGACCGCGCTCACGTCTAGCGTCAACCTTTGGTATGAACTCAGACCATTGACACGTCTGGGCCGTCTGGTGAGGATGGGCCAATGACCTCGGCCGCTCCGCATCTTGGGGACGCCGTGTTGCGGCCGGTGCGCGCGCATCACGCGTTCGAGGCGTGCGTGGAGCAACTCGGCACCGCCATCCGGCTCGGCGTCTATCCGCGCGGATCGGCGCTCCCGGCCGAGCGCGAACTAGCAGCACGTCTCCAGGTCTCCCGAGCCACCCTCCGCGAGGCGATGGCGGCGCTCCGTGAGGCCGGATTGGTAGAGACCACCCGCGGCCGCGGTGGTGGCACGGTCGTCGTCTTCAAGCCGCCGCTCCCCTCCACCCGTCGGCCGGCCCAGGCCAACGCCGACGCTCGCCGCGAGTGGCTCGACGCGCTCGCCTACCGCCGGATCGTCGAGCCGGGCGCATGCGACTTGGCTGCGGGTCGTCGGCTCAACGATGAGGAGCGGGAGCGTCTCCTGGCCTCCCACGAAGCGGTCGCCACAGCCCGCAACCGCACCGAACACCGGCAGGCGGACTCACGGTTCCATCTGACGATCGCCGCGCTAGCCGATTCCGCACGCGTCGTCCACGCGGTGACCGAAGTGCAGGCGGTGCTCAACGAGATGCTGAGCCTGATCCCGGTCCTCGACCGCAACATCGAGCACTCCGACCGCCAGCACCGCGACATTCTCGACGCCATCCTCCACTGCGATCAGCTCGCCGCGCGAGACGCGATGGAGGAGCACTGCGACGACACCGCGGCGCTGCTCCATGGCCTCCTCGCCGGCCCACCGGGCTGATCTCCGTGTCCCGCACCGACCCCGATCCGACCATGAACCGCCCGCCCCGCGTCTTAGGGCGGTCTCGACGAAAGGAAGCGCTATGAGTGCCCCCAACGACCGCTATCTGACCTTGGACGGACTGCGCGCCCTGATCGACGACGGTTCGGTCGACACGGTGATTTTGGCCTTCACCGACATGCAGGGTCGGCTGCAGGGCAAGCGCCTGCACGGTCGCTACTTCCTTGATGTTGCCCTGCAGTCCGGCACCGAGGGCTGCAACTACCTGCTCGCCGTCGACATCGAGATGAACACCGTCGACGGCTACGCGATGTCCTCGTGGGAGCGCGGCTACGGCGACATGGAGTTCGTGCCCGATTGGGACACGCTGCGGTTGCTGACTCATCTCGAGGGCACCGCCATGGTCCAGTGCGATCTCGTCTGGCTCGACCACGCGCCGGTGGTGCAGTCCCCGCGCACGATCCTCAAGCAGCAGTTGGAGCGTGCGGACGCGCAGGGGTGGGTGGCCTTGGCCGGCACCGAACTGGAGTTCATCCTCTTCAACGACACCTACGAAGACGCCCGGCTCCTCGGCTACCGCGATCTTGAGGCGGCCAACCAATACAACATCGACTACTCCATCCTCGGCACGACTCGTGTCGAGCCGCTCCTGCGCGACATCCGCAATCACATGTATGCCGCGGGCATGGACGTCGAGGGCGCCAAGGGTGAGTGCAACTTCGGCCAGCACGAGATCGGCTTCTTGTACTCCTCAGCCCTGACCAGCGCCGACAATCACGCGGTCTACAAGAACGCCGCGAAGGAGATCGCCGCCCACCACGGCAAGGCGTTGACCTTCATGGCCAAGTACGACCAGCGCGAAGGCAATTCGTGCCACATCCACCTCTCGTTGCGCGGCAAGAACGGCGACGTGGTGTTCTGGGACGAGGGCGGCCGTTCGGCGCTCTACGACCACTTCGTGGCCGGCCTGCTCGCGACGATGCGGGAGTTCACCCTGCTCTACGCGCCCAACATCAACTCCTACAAGCGGTATGCCGATGGGTCGTTCGCCCCCACGGCGATCGGCTGGGGTCTCGACAACCGCACCTGCGCGGTGCGACTGGTCGGCAAGGGCCCGTCGGCGCGTCTGGAGAACCGGGTCCCGGGCGGCGACGTCAACCCCTATCTCGCGCTCGCCGCGATGCTGGCCGGTGGCCTGCACGGCATTGAGCAGCAACTCGAACTCGAGCCCGAACTCGTCGGCAACGCCTACACCTCCGACAAGCTGCGCGTGCCCTCGACCCTGCGCGAGGCTCGCGACCTGTTTGCTGCTTCCGCGGTCGCGCGGGCCGCCTTCGGCGACGAGGTCGTCGATCATTACGTCAACATGGCCGACGTCGAACTCAAGGCGTTCGACGCACACGTCACCGACTGGGAGCTGCACCGCTCCTTCGAAAGGATGTAAGTGTCCAGCCACACGCTCATCAACCCCGTCACCGGAGCGGCGTTCCGCGAGGTCCCGTCGGCGAGTCTGGAGGAGACCGACGCGGCCATCGAGCGCGCCGCCGACGCCTTCCCGGCCTGGCGAGCCCTCGCACCCGGCGAGCGGGCCCGCCTGTTGCGGGCCTTCGCGGCCAAGGTCGATGCCCACATCGAGGAGCTCGCGCAGCTCGAGGTGCTGAACTCCGGGCACACCATCGGCAACGCCCGGTGGGAGGCCGGCAACGTCCGTGACGTCCTCAACTACTACTCCGCGGCCCCCGAGCGGCTCTTCGGGCGGCAGATCCCGGTCGCCGGCGGCATCGACGTCACCTTCCACGAGCCGCTGGGCGTGATCGGCGTCATCGTGCCGTGGAACTTCCCGATGCCCATCGCGGGCTGGGGTTTCGCACCGGCACTTGCGGCCGGCAACACGGTGGTCCTCAAACCGGCCGAGATCACGCCGTTGACCGCCGTACGCCTCGCCGAACTGGGCCGCGAAGCGGGCCTGCCTGAGGGTGTCTTCACGGTGATCACCGGCAAGGGCTCGGTCGTCGGCAACCGCTTCGTCACCCACCCCGCGGTCCGCAAGGTCTGCTTCACGGGCTCCACCGTCGTCGGCAAGCAGATCATGGCCGGATGCGCCGACCAGGTTAAGCGGGTGACCCTCGAGCTCGGCGGCAAGAGCGCCAACATCGTTTTTGCCGATACTGATGTCGCGGCCGCCGCGGCTTCAGCACCCTATGCCGTCTTCGACAACGCCGGGCAGGACTGCTGCGCGCGCTCACGCATCCTGGTGGAGCGGTCGGCCTACGACGAGTTCCTGGGCCACCTGGAGACTGCCGTGCGGGGTCTGCGCGTGCTCAACCCCGCCGACGAAGCCAGCGAGATGGGCCCGATGGTCTCGGCCGCGCAGCGCGACTCCGTGCAGCGCTATCTCGACAACGTCACCGTGGCATTCGCGGGGAGCCGCCCCGACGGCGACGGCTTCTGGCTCGCCCCGACCGTTGTCGAGGCGCGCAGCGTGGCGGAGCCCGTGTGGCGCGAGGAGGTCTTCGGGCCCCTCGTGGCGGTCATGCCGTTCGACAGCGAGGAGGAGGCGATCGCGCTGGCCAACGACACCGAGTACGGCCTCTCGGGATCGATCTTCACCAGCGACCTGAGCCGCGCGCTCCGTGTCGCCCGTGGTGTCGAGTCCGGCAACCTCAGCGTCAACTCACACTCGTCGGTCCGCTACTGGACGCCGTTCGGCGGCTACAAGCAGTCCGGCTTGGGCCGCGAACTCGGACCCGACGCCCCCAACGCGTTCACCGAGGAAAAGAACGTCTTCATCGCGCACTGAGTCAACTACTCACCTCAAGGACCGGGCCTCAGCGCCCCCATCAAGGAAGGCAGAACCAGCACATGGCAGGACGGATCGAAGGAAAGGTGGCCGTGATCACCGGAGGTTGCTCCGGGATCGGCGCCGCCACGGTGCGGCGGTTCGTCGCAGAGGGCGCGCGCGTCGTGATCGGCGACATCGCCGATGACGCCGGGGCTGCCCTCGTCGCCGAGCTGGGCGGGCCCGACGTGGCCACCTATTGCCACGTCGATGTGACCTCCAAGGAGGAGGTCGACGCGCTCTTCAAGTGCGCCAAGGACACCTACGGGTCGGTCGACATCGCCTTTAACAACGCGGGCATCTCGCCGCCGCAGGACGACTCGATCCTGGACACGGATCTTGACGCCTGGGACCTCGTGCAGCGCGTCAACCTCACGAGCGTCTATCTGTGCTGCAAGGCGGCGCTGCCCTACATGTTGGAGCAGAAGTCTGGCTCGATCATCAACACGGCCTCCTTCGTGGCGGTCATGGGCGCTGCGACCTCCCAGATCTCCTACTCCGCCTCCAAGGGCGGGGTGTTGTCGATGACCCGCGAGTTGGGTGTGCAGTTCGCCCGCGAAGGGGTGCGCGTCAATGCGCTCTGCCCGGGGCCGGTCAACACGCCGCTGCTCCAGGAGCTCTTCGCGAAGGACCCCGAGCGTGCGGCCCGCCGCCTGGTGCACATCCCGATGGGCCGCTTCGGTGAGCCCGACGAGATGGCTTCGGCGGTGCTCTTCTTGGCCTCCGATGACTCCAGCTTCATGACCGCCAGCACCTTCTTGGTCGACGGCGGCATCTCCGGGGCCTATGTCACTCCCCTCTGACGCACCGGCCGGGGGCCCCATCGGGGGCCCCGGCATGGCTCCGGTCATCGGCATCAGCACCTACCGTGAGGAGGCCGCCTGGGGAGTGTGGCGTCAGCGTGCCGACGTGCTCCACGTGGAGTATGCCGACGCCGTCGCGCGCGCGGGCGGCATACCGGTGCTGCTGCCGCCAACGCTTGCCGATGCACAATTCGACGCCAAGTCGACCACCGCTGCGGCCCGCGCGGTGGTCGACCGGCTCGACGGCTTGGTGATCGCGGGAGGCGCTGACGTCGACCCGGCTCGCTACCACCAGGAGCCCCACGACCACACCCGCAACTGGCGGCCCGACCGCGATGCCTGGGAGGTGGCGCTATTGCACGCCGCCCAGGAGCGTCGGCTTGCGACCTTCGGGATCTGTCGCGGGATGCAGCTGATGGCGGTCGCGGCCGGCGGTGCGCTGGATCAGCACACGCCCGATCTGGTCGGCCACGAGCAGCACTCCCCCGGCGGCGCCGAGTTTGGCAGCATCCCCGTGCGGATCGAACCGGACACCCGGGTCGCGGGCGCGCTGGGCGACGCCGTCGCCGCTCATTGCCACCACCATCAGTCGGTGCGCACCCATCCGGGCTTTGTCGCCACCGCGTGGGCCGAGGACGGCACCATCGAGGCGATGGAGGCCGCCAGCGCCGATCGGTTCTGCATCGCCGTCCAGTGGCACCCCGAGATGACCCGGGACCAGCGCCTCTTCGATGCGCTTGTAGCAGCGGCGGCAGCGCGAAACGCCTCCTGAGGCCCACTCGTTCGGTGACAATGTCGTGATGAGCCCCGCCGACCCCGCCTTCTGGGAGCCCGATGTGCTTGGGGACCCCTACGTCGTCGAAGCGCTCGTGCTCTCCCCCGACGCCGAGGGCGCCGTTGAGGCCAACTTGGTCCGCCGCTGGGACGAGACACCCCGGACGAAGGCCGTCCTGCACGTCCACGGGTTCAACGACTACTTCTTCCACACCGAGTACGCCGAGTGGTGGGCCGCCCGCGGCTACACCTTCTATGCGCTCGACCTGCGCAAGCACGGCCGGTCGATCCGGGAGCATCAGACTCCCTGCTACGTCGAGAGCCTCGATGAGTACTACGAGGAGCTCGACGCCGCCTGGCAGCGCATCACCGAGCGCGACGGCCATCGCGAGGTCGTGCTCAGTGCCCACTCCACCGGTGGCCTGACGATGTCGCTATGGGCACACGACCGGCAGCCGACTGCCGCGGGGTTGGTGCTCAACTCACCCTGGGTCGACATGCACGGACCCTTCTGGCTACGGATCGGCACGGGCGTGATGCGCCAACTCGGCAGCTACCAGCCCAAGCGCGAACTCCCGCGTGGCGGGGCGGGCTACTACGGCCAGAGCATCAGCGCCGCGCATGCCGGTGAGTGGCCCTACGACCTCGCCTGGAAGTCGGTGGAGCCGCGCCCGATCTACGCGGGCTGGCTGCGAGCCATCCGGCGCGGTCAGGCCCGTCTCCACGCCGGGCTCGACGTGCGCTTCCCGATCCTCGTGCTCACCTCGGGCGGCACGTTCAAGGCCACCGAGATGAGCGAGGAGGTCTACACCCACGACATCGTTCTCGACGTGGCGCAGATGCGTCGCTGGGCCACGGCCATCGGACCACAGGTGACGGTCACATCAGTCGACGGAGCGATGCACGACGTGGTCTTGTCGCGGCCCGACGTCCGCACGCGTGTGTATGCCGAGATGTCCCGCTGGGCGCGCGCCTACCTGCCCTGAGCACTCGCCCAAGACCCGCCGGTGGCTGAGTGCCCCGGCGCATCCCCAGGAGCGATCCCTACCGCGCGACGAAGACGACCAGCGCCGACAGGCCAACCGCGACGATGACCGCGCGGAGTACCCAATCAGGCAGCCGGCGGCCAAAGGCCGCACCGACCTGAGCGCCAATGACCGAGCCGACCGCGATCAGACCGGCCGCTGCCCAGTTCACCGGCGCGACCGCGATGAAGACGGCCGCGGCAACGCCGTTGACGACCGCGGCCAGGACATTCTTGACCCCGTTGAGGCGCTGCATCGAGTCGCTGATGCCGATGCCCATGATCGCCATCAGCAAGACGCCTTGTGCCGCACCGAAATAGCCGCCATAGATCCCGGCGCCGAGGACTCCCGGCCAGACCCAGGTGGCCCCTCGCGATGAGAGCCCCTCCCCGGCGTCTTCGGCCTCGCGGTGGCGGGCCGCCACCCACCGCGCAATGGGCTTCTGGAAGATCACAAGAGTGACGCCGAGCAGGATCAGCGCCGGCACGATCGCGGCGAACGCACCGGGCGGGAGCGCCAACAGCAACACGGCACCGATCAGGCCGCCGATCAGTGATGCGGACGCGAGCCAGAGAACGCGAGCCCGTTGGCCGGCGAGCTCCCGCCGATAGCCGAGGGCGGCCGAGATCGACCCCGGCACCAAGCCCACGGTGTTGGAGGCGTTGGCGACGACCGGAGGGACCCCAAACACCAGCAGGGTCGGGAACGTGATGAGCGTTCCCGACCCCACAACGGCGTTGATGCCCCCGGCGCCAAATCCGGCGAGCAGCACCAGGGCTCCCTCGATCGGCGTCACTGCGGCGCGTTGTCTCCTGCGTCGGAGTCAGTCGCCGCTGAATCGCCCAGTGAATCGACCAGTGAATCGGCCAGCGGGTCAACCAGCGGGTCGCCCCCGGCGAGCGGAGCCCGGCCCCGAGCACGCTCGGTGGCGCTCGCGCTCTTCGCTTCCTCAATGGCCGCCTGGACCGCTGCGTTGGTGCGCGTCAGCTCAGTGTCCGCGCGCGCGCCGGTGAGGGCGGGCTCAGTGCTGCCCATGTCGACGCGCACACGCGGGCCCTCGACGTCCTTGGGGATGCCCGGAAGCTGTCCGATCGTCGACCCGAGCCCTTCGAGCGCCCGGCCGATCTCAGAGGGGACGATCCACACCTTGTTGGCGTCGCCTTCGGCGATCTTGGGCATCATCTGGAGGTACTGATAGGCCAGCAGCGACTGGTCCGGGCGCCCGTCGTGGATCGCCTGGAAGACCGTTTGAATGGCCTGGCCCTCACCCTGTGCGCGGAGGATCGCGGACTCGCGGTCGGCCTGCGCACGCAGGATCTGCGCCTCGCGGTCACCCTCGGCCGAGAGGATGGACGCCTGCTTGTCACCCTCCGCGGTGAGGATCGAGGACTGCCGCTGACCCTCGGCGGTGAGGATCGCCGCGCGCTTGTCGCGGTCGGCGCGCATCTGCTTCTCCATCGAGTCCTTGATCGAGGGCGGCGGATCGATGCCCTTGATCTCCACCCGGTTGACGCGGATGCCCCACTTGCCGGTCGCCTCATCGAGGACGCCGCGCAGGCCGTTGTTGATCTCCTCGCGGCTGGTCAGCGTCTGCTCCAGATCCATGCCGCCGACGATGTTGCGCAGCGTCGTCATGGTGAGCTGCTCGACCGCTTGGATGTAGTTGGCGATCTCGTAGGTCGCGGCGATCGGGTCGGTGACCTGGAAATAGATCACGGTGTCGATCGAGACCACCAGGTTGTCCTCGGTGATCACCGGTTGGGGCGGGAAGCTGACGACCTGCTCGCGCAGATCGATCAGATAGCGCACCCGGTCGATAAACGGCACCACGACGTTGAGCCCCGCGGGCAGGGTCTCCTTGTATTTGCCGAAGCGCTCGACGATGCCGGCCCGCGCCTGCGGAATGATCCGCACCGTCTTGGCGAGCAGCACGATCACAAACAGCATCAGCAGGATCAATAGGCCTGCAATAAACGGCATAGCTTCCCCCTTGTTCAGTTTTCGATACTTGGAATGGGATGCACGTAGGCGGTGGCGCCCCGAATCTCGAGCACCTCGACGGTCTCGCCGGGAGTGATGATGAGCGAATCGTCATACGCCTTTGCCGACCAGATCTCGCCCTGGAGGCGGATCCGGCCGATCTCGTGCGTGCTGATTGCTTGGGTCACCACCCCTTGGGAGCCCACCAACTTCCCGTGGCCGAGTTTGAGCTCGGGTCCGCCGTGAAGGCGCTTGACCAGCGTCGGCCGCACGAGGGCCAACATGGCCACCGATGCCGCCGAGGCCGCCAACACTTGGGCCGCGATCGGCAAGCCGATCACCGCAGTGATCATCCCGACCACCGCACCGGTCGCCAGCATGATCAGGATCAGATCGAGGCTCAGCATTTCGGCGAGCCCGAGCACGATGGCCAGTCCCAACCAGGCTTGCCACAGGTGTTCGGTGAACCACTCCATAGAGGTGAACCTATCCGCTCTCGCCGAGGTGTCGGCCCGGTTTTCTCCGAGCCGCATAACGTGCATCTGCTTTCGTCAACGACAGATTCATGTCGAAGGTTTCAGCAAGCGTGGATTCGGTGAGCGTCTCGTCGATCGGGCCGGCCGCCACGACCCGCCCGCCCCGCAAAAGCAGCGCATGGGTGAAGCCCGGAGGAATCTCCTCGACGTGATGGGAGACCATCACCGTCGCCGGAGAGCCGGGATCGCGGGCGAGGTTGGACAGCGTGCCGACGAGGTCCTCACGGCCCCCCAGATCGAGGCCGGCGCCGGGCTCGTCGAGGAGGAGCAGTTCGGGGTCGGTCATCAGGGCGCGCGCGATCTGGACCCGTTTGCGCTCGCCTTCACTCAGCGTCCCAAACGTGCGATCCGCGAGATGGGCCACACCAACCTCGATAAGCAGCGCGGCCGCGCGCTCGTGGTCCATGCGGTAATACGCCTCGCGCCAGCGTCCGACCACGCCGTACGACGCCGAGACCACGACGTCGCGCACCAACTCGCCGCGCGGAATGCGCTCGGCCAAGACCGCGCTGGTGAGCCCGATCCGGGGGCGGAGTTCAAAGACGTCCACAGCGCCCAGCACCTCGCCCAGCACCTCCGCGACCCCCGAAGTCGGGTGCAGGGACGCGGCGGCCACCTGCAGCAGCGTCGTCTTGCCGGCGCCGTTGGGGCCGAGGATCACCCAGCGATCGGTGTCGTGGACCACCCAGTCCACGCTGTCGAGCAGGGTCGCCGAGCCCCGGCGCACGGTCACTCCCGAGAACGCGAGAGCTGTGGTCATGCCGAGCACCCTATCTCCGCGCGATACCGTTTCCGACGCCATGTCTGCACCCCGGCCTCACACCGACGCTTCCAGCACCAACACCCTCCTGATCACCCTCACCGGTCCCGACCGGCCCGGGGTGACTGCCGCCATGTTTGAGACCCTCGGACAGCACGGCGTTGAAGTGATGGATATCGAGCAAATCGTGCTCCGCGGGCGGATCATCCTGGGCGTCCTGGTGCAGTCTCCGCAGAGCGGGCGAGCCCGCGACATCCGCGCTCGCGACTCCCGCGCGCTTGAGGCAGCGGTGCAAGCGACCGCCGCTCGCCTCGGAATGACGGCGATGGTCGAGGCGGGTCTCGGCGACAACCTCTCGCGGGCGACCGGTCGCTCGCTCGTCACAGTGATCGGCGCGCCGCTCCGCGCGGCCGAGATGGCCATCATCATGGGCCGGGTGGCCGACACCGGGGCCAACATCGACCGCATCGAGCGGATGGCGCGCTACCCCGTCACTGCGATCCAGATGCATGTGTCCGGCACCGATCCGCTGATGCTGCGGATGATGCTGGCAGCGACCGCCGCCGACCTCCCGTGTGACGTTGCCGTCCAGCGCGCCGATCTCTCCCAGCGCGGCTCCAAACTGCTCGTCATGGACGTCGACTCGACCTTCATCACGGGCGAGGTCATCGAGATGGTCGCGAAGCGAGCCGGGGTCGAGCGGGAGGTCGCTGAGATCACCGAGCGGGCCATGCGGGGCGAACTGGACTTCGAGGAGTCTTTCCGGGCTCGGATCGCCCTGCTCCGCGGGTTGCCCGCCTCGGTCCTCGACGAGGTCTACGACGAGATCACGCTGACTCCGGGCGCGCGCACCCTCGTGCGGTCCCTGCGGCGGCTCGGCTACCGCTTCGCCTTGGTCTCGGGAGGCTTTGCCCAGATCGTGCGGCGCTTGGCCGACGACCTCGGGATCCACTTCAGTCGCTCCAACGAGTTGGAGATCGTCGACGGCCTGTTGACCGGTGATGTGGTCGGCCCGGTGCTCGACCGGGCGGGGAAGGCGGCCGCGCTACGCGAGTTTGCGGCCGCGATCGGCATACCGCTGCGTGCGACGGTGGCGATCGGCGACGGCGCCAACGACCTCGACATGTTGAGTGCGGCCGGGCTTGGGGTGGCCTACAACGCCAAGCCGATCGTGGCCAAAGCTGCGGACACGTCGGTGACTGTGCCCTTCCTTGACCCGATCATCTATCTCCTCGGGGTCACCCGAGAGGAGATCGAGGCCGCGGACGCCGAGGAGGGCGTGGTTACTCCGGCCCCCCGGCTGGGGTGAAGTAGTCGACGAGGCGAGCCCCTCCGGGGCCGAGCTCGGACCACGGGTCGGCGCACGTGAAGAGCACCGCGCTGCCGGGAGCGAAGCCGTGGGCGAGCAGTTGCGCCGCCGCCCGCTCGTCGCCCTCTCCGTCCTGAAGCAACTGGGCGAGTTGGGCGATCAGCGGGTTGTGGCCCACGACGATCTGCACGGCGGGCGCCTCCCCCGCGGCATCGCCGCCGGCCTCCGCGATCAGGTCAAGGACCGTTTGGAAGCTCCCGCCATAGACGCCGTCGTCGTGGCGCACGCGTGTGGCGGTCACCGACTCCGAGACGGCGCTCCAGGTCTCTCGGGTGCGCTCCGCTGTGGAGACGAGCGCGAGGTCGGCCCCGGTGTGTCCGAGCCCTTCCAGAGCGCTAGCTAGCCAGACTCCGGCCGCCCGCGCGTCTGTTCGCCCTCGATCGGTCAGGTGCCGCTGACTGTCTCGGCTCGCCATCGCCTCAGCCCGACCGTGCCGCATCAGGACGAGCACGCGGGGCGTGAATCCGTCGTCTGCAGCGGTCTGGCTCGCCGAGGTGGGTGGGTTCTGCACGAAGCCAATCTTGCAGCCGCTAGCCTGCGTGTCATGCATCCGGGTCCTCTCATGCTCATTGGGGGCGCCGAAGACAAGCTCCGCAAGCGCACCATCCTTAAGGAGTTCGTCGCGGCCAGCGGTGGCGCCGAGGCCCGCATCGCCGTCATACCGACCGCTTCCTCGCTCGGCGCCGAGGTCACCGAGCTGTATGACGACCTCTTCCGCCGCCTCGGAGCCGCACGGGTTGACGAGGTCCGCCCCGAGACACGCGCCGAGGCTTCGGACCCGGCCTACGTCCGGGCGCTGGGCGAGGCCACCGGTGTTTTCATGACCGGGGGCAACCAGCTCAAGCTCTCTTCGGTCGTCTGCGGCACCCCCGTGGGGCAAGCGATCTTCGCGGCCCACGAGCGCGGTGTCGTCGTCGCGGGCACCTCAGCCGGCGCGAGCATCCAGTCCAGTCACATGGTCGCCTTCGGCACCGGCGGCGCCACCCCCAAGCAGCGCATGACGCAGGTCGCGGCCGGCCTGGGGCTGATCGAGGGAGCGGTGGTCGATCAACACTTCGACCAGCGCAATCGCTACGGTCGGCTGCTGATGATCGTGAGTCAGTCCCCCCAACTGCTGGGCATCGGCGTGGACGAAGACACCGCCGGCATTGTCGACACTGTCGACGGTCGGCAGGTGCTGCGGGTGATCGGGCGCGGAGCGGTGACCGTCTTCGACCCCGCTCGGATCGTGACCAATGCCCACGAGGCCAAGCGCTCCTCACCGCTGCTTTCCTCCGGCGTCGTCCTGCACGTGCTGCCGGCCGGCGCCGCCTTCGACCTGTCCAAGCGCGAGCTGCTGGATCAACCCCATCGGGTCGATCCGGAGGATCTCGCCGAAGTGCTCGCGGCCCCGCACGACCTCAGCCAGATGGTGCGCGATGTGGCTGCCTCAGACGCCTCACCGGCAGCCCTACGCCGCCGGCTGGCCCGCACCCGCAAACCCCGCACCAGCCGGGCCCTCAAACCGAGCCCACCGCCAAACCAGTCCTGAGCCACGTCCCACGCTTCAACCGAACGGAGTCTCCATGACCAAGCGCCCCGAGCCAGACCTCACCATCCTCGAGACGCGGGTCTATCGCGGGGCCAATATGTGGTCTTACGAGCGAGCGATCCACCTCGTGGTGGACCTCGGGGGGCTCGAGGAGTTTCCGACCAACCTCATTCCCGGGTTTACCGACGCCCTCTTGGAGGCGCTGCCCGGGCTGCGGGAGCACTCGTGCTCGCGTGGCCGCCGCGGTGGCTTTGTCGAGCGACTCGTCGAAGGCACCTGGATCGGCCACGTCACCGAACACGTGGCTCTAGCGCTGCAGCAAGAGGTCGGTCACGACATCCGCCGAGGCAAGACCCGACAGGTCAAGGGCGTGCCGGGGCACTACAACGTGATCTACGGCTATGTCGACGAGCAGGTCGGGCTCGCTGCCGGGCGGCTCGCCGTACGGCTCGTCAATCACCTGATCGAAGCCGACCCTGAGTTCGACTTCGACGCCGAAGTCGAGTCGTTCCTGATCCGCGCCGAGCGCACTGCATTCGGCCCGTCGACGCAGGCGATCCTCGACGAAGCCGTGTCCCGCGACATCCCGTGGATCCGGCTCAACCAGTACTCCCTCGTGCAGCTCGGCCACGGCGCTCACGCCAAGCGCATCCGCGCGACCATGACGTCCAACACCAGCTCCATCGCGGTCGACGTCGCCTCCGACAAGGACCTGACGACCACCCTGCTCGGCGCTGCCGGCCTCCCGGTGCCCAAGCAGGACTCCGTGCGGACCGCCGATCAAGCCGTGCGCGTCGCCGAGCGGATCGGCTACCCCGTCGTCGTGAAGCCCCTCGACGGCAACCATGGCCGTGGTGTCTGCCTGGACCTGCAGAACGCCGACGAAGTCCGAGCTGCCTTCGAGATCGCCGAGGGCCAGTCCCGCCGCGGTTGGGTCATCGTGGAGAGCTTCGTCACCGGCAAGGACTACCGCTGCCTGATCATCGGCGGCCGGATGGTCGCGATCGCCGAGCGGGTGCCCGCCCACGTCATTGGCGATGGGTCCTCGACGGTCCAGGCGCTCGTCGATGTGACCAACGCCGACCCGCGGCGAGGCGTGGGCCACGAGAAGGTGCTCACCCGGATCAAGGTCGACGAGGTCGCGCTGGAGGTGCTGGCCGATCAGGGACACACGATCGACTCGGTGCCCGCCGAGGGCGAGATGGTCAAGCTCGCGCTGACCGGCAACATGTCCACCGGCGGCATCTCCATCGACCGCACCTTCGAGGCCCACCCCGAAAACGTCGAGATCGCCGAAGAGGCCGCGCGGATGATCGGCCTCGACATCGCCGGCATCGACTTCATCTGCCCCGACATCACCGAGCCCGTGCGCGAGACCGGCGGCGCGATCTGTGAGGTCAATGCCGCTCCGGGCTTCCGGATGCACACCCACCCGACCATCGGCGAGCCGCAGTTCATCGCCAAGCCTGTGGTCGACATGCTCTTCCCGCCCGGCAGCCAGAGCAGGATCCCGATCGTCGCGGTCACCGGCACCAACGGCAAGACGACCACATCGCGCATGATCGGGCACATCTTCAAGGGCATGGGCCGCAAGGTCGGTATGACGTCAACCGACGGCGTCGTCATCGACGAGCGCCTCGTGATCAAGCAAGACGCCTCCGGTCCGCGCTCGGCACGCATGGTTCTGCAGAACCCCCGCGTCGACTTCGCCGTCTTCGAGGTCGCGCGCGGCGGCATCCTGCGCGAGGGCCTCGGCTACGAGCGCAACGATGTCGCGGTCGTGCTCAACGTGCAGCCCGATCACCTGGGCCTGCGCGGCATCGACACCGTCGAGCAGCTGGCGGACGTGAAGTCCGTGCTCGTCGAGGCGGTCCCGCGCACCGGCCACGCAGTGCTCAACGCCGACGATCCGCTCGTGCGGGAGATGCGGCGCCGCTGCTCGGGCCAGGTGGTGTGGTTCTCCATGGCCGAGCCGGGCTCGGAGATCCGCGACATGATCGACGCCCACTGCCGCCGCGGTGGCAAGGCGCTCGTGCTCAACCCCTCCGACCGCGGCGAGATGATCGTGGTCAAGCACGGGCCTCGCGAGATGCAGCTCGCCTGGACCCACCTTCTGCCCGCCACGTTCAAGGGTCGGGCACGAATGAACGTCCAGAACGCCTTGGCTGCCGCCGCGGCCGCGTTCGCCGCTGGCGCGCCGCTGCACGACATACGTCAGGGGTTGCGGTCGTTCTCCACCAACTACTACCTCGCCCCCGGGCGCCTCAACGAGATCGAGGTGCAGGGCGTCAACGTCATCGTCGACTACTGCCACAACGCCCCGGCGATGCGGTTGCTCGGCGACTTCGTGGATCGGGTCGGCGAGAGCCTCGTCTCCACCCACGAGCTCGGCAAGCCCTCACGCATCGGCATCATCGCCACCGCGGGTGACCGCCGCGACGAGGACATGCTGGAGCTGGGCAACATCGCCTCGCGCCACTTCGACGTACTCGTCGTTCGTGAAGATGTTGCGCTCCGTGGCCGCAAGGCCGGCGAAGTCGCAAAACTCGTGGCCCAGGGCGTCAAGGAAGGCATCGCCGACGGCGGCCGCTGCAAGCAGGTCGAGATCATCCGCGACGAGATCAAGGCATTGCGGCACGCGATGGCGCGCGCCAACGCCGGCGACCTCGTCGTGATCTGCGTCGACAAGCACGCCGACGTCATGACCGAGCTCGAGCGCCAGAGCCAGCAGGCGCAAGCGGGCTCGGGCGGCACCCCCGACCTCGCCGACCCCGACTACTACTCCGGCGAGTAGCCGCCCGCGCGCGCCCACCCGTCTTCCCGTCTCCCGCGCCCCTGGTGCGTCTCCCGCGCCCTTCGTGCGTCTCCCGCGCCCCTTGAGCGTCTCCCGCGCCGCTTGAGCGTCTCCCGCGCCCCTGGTGCGTCTCCCGCGCCGCTGGAACCACTTCCGCTGCGTTGGGTCACCCCAAAAACACCCCCAACCCCGCGGCAGACGGCAGGCGGCGCGCCAACCCCGCGGCAGACGTACGGCGCCGCAACGAGCTGCAGCCAACCACCTCCCGGCGCGCCCCTGGGCCGTCTCCCGCGCCCTTCGCGCGTCTCCCGCGCCGCTGGAACCACTTCCGCGGCGTTGGGACACCCCAAAAACAGCACCAAACCCGCGGGAGACGTACGGGGCGGCGCTAACCCCGCGGGAGACGTATGACGCAGCGGGTCGCGCCGCGCCCGCCCGCCGCACCACCGTCAGCGGGCGGTGCGGACCTTCTCAGCCAGCACGAGCGGGGTGTCCTGGGTGGCGCCTGACTCGAGCAGCCAGTCACGCACTTCGTCGCCTTGGGCGTGGCACATCAGGCCGACGACGTCGCCGGGTGCGGCTTGAGCCACGAGCGCCTGCAGCGAGTCGAGTTCGGTGCGGTACGCCACCACGTCGGCCATGCCGACCCGTTCCAGCC
>JBAQXA010000395.1:0-2275 GCA_049299195.1 Nocardioides sp. | reverse complement strand
GCACCGACCGGGGGAAGCAAGCCGCTCATGACGCGCGGGTGAGCTCCGGCGCCGTCGATGACGGTGGGCACCTCGACCCCGAGGTCGGACTGCACCTCGGCGATCAGCCCGTGGTTGGCGACATTCGCGTGAATCGTGACCGGCTCCCCGGTCGTCATGGCGTGGATCACCTGGGGGGCGTACTCGGTCGCGTCCGGAGGCACCAGGGCGCCGCCCGCCAGGAGTTCGGCGCGGGTGCGTTCGTACTCCGCCAAGTTGTCGGCGCTGATGTCGACATAGACCCCCACCGGGATGCGCAGCCGGTCGATCTCGGCGTCCAGGTGGAGGTAGTAGGGGAGGTATTCGCTGGAGTGTTCGCTGGTCTCGGTGGGGTAGCGACCGATCCGGCGATACATGTCGACGCGCACTCGCCGGCGGAGCTCGGGATCGGTCGCGATCGCGGCGTCGAGCAGCGGATAGACGTCTTCTCCTTGGTGGTTCCACTCCACCAGCCAGGCCTGATGGTTGACGCCCGCTGCGGCATACGTCGTCCCTTCCATCGACAACCCGAGCAGGGCGCTCATGTCAGCGACGGTCCAATAGACCGAGTGGCACAACCCAAGCGTGCGCACGTCGGGGTGTCGGGCGGCGAGGTAGCTCACGTTCATCGCCATCGGGTTGGTGTAGTTGAGCAGCCACGCCTGCGGGCAGTGTGCGCGGATGCCGTTGGCGATCTCGTCGAGCACCGGGAAGGTCCGCAGTGCCCGGAAGATCCCGCCCACGCCGAGAGTGTCGGCGATCGTCTGGCGGAGGCCGAACCGCGCCGGCACCTCGAAGTCGGTGAGCGTCGCGGCATGGCCACCGACGTTGACCGCGTTGATCACGAAGTCCGCGCCGTCCAGCGCAGTCCCCAGATCAAGGGTCGCGAGCACGCTCGGCCGAGCCCCGGTTTGCTCGGCAACCCGGGCCGCCATCAGCTCGGCGGTCTGCAGCCGCTCGGCACTGATGTCATAGAGCCGAAGGTTCGCCCCGGCCAGGGCGGGCATCCCGAGGATGTCGAAGAGCAGCTCACGAGTGAAGACGACGCTGCCGGCGCCGATGAAGGCGATCGTGGGAGTCGCGCTCGTTGCAGTCATGCGCCTCAGTCAACACGTCCGGAGCGAGGAGCTTGCCGAACATGCACTCGCGGTTGCGCAGTTGTAGCCCACACCCGCCCGCCGCCGGTCATAGTGGACGCGTGCAGAGTCCCCACGATCCTCAGGGTCCGACCCAGCCGCCGCGCTTGCGGCGGGCGGACCGCGTCGCCGTGCTGTTGGAACTCCTCGGTGAAAACAAGTCCCTCTCGGTGGCCGACCTGGCCGAGCGCTTCGGCGTCTCCGCCTCGACGCTGCGCCGCGATCTGCAGGTCTTGGCCGGGCAGCGTCTGCTCGAGCGCACCCATGGCGGTGCGTTGGCGACGCGCGATGAGCACGAACTGCCCGTGCGCTACCGCACCAACCAAGCGCGTCAGGAGAAGGTTGCGATCGCTCGGCTCGCGGTCAGCCGGGTGCCGCTGGGCGCCGTGGTCGGGTTGACGGGCGGTACGACGACGAGCGAGGTGGCGCGGCAACTGTCCGTCCGTGACCAACTGACGGTCGTCACCAACGCGCTCAATATCGCCGCCGAGCTGTCGATTCGCCCGACCGTCAAGGTCGTCGTACCCGGGGGTGTGGCGCGCCCTCAGTCCTATGAGCTGGTCGGGGTGTGGGGCGCCCAGGTGCTGCGGGGGCTCAACATCGGCGTCGCGATCGTGGGCGTCGACGGGATCGACGCCGACGGCGGTCTCACCACCCACGACGAAGTCGAGGCGCAGACCAACGCGGCGCTCATCGAGCGCGCCCGCCGGGTGGTGGTGGTCGCCGACGGATCGAAGATCGGCAAGGTCCATCTGGCGCGGATCGCCGGCGTCGACGTCATCTCCGAGCTCATCACGGACTCGAGCGCCGACCCCGCAGCCATTGCACGATTGCAGGAGCGAGGCGTGACCGTCGCCGTGGCCAACGTTGCCCCAGTCGGAGCCAGCGTGACGCCCCTTCGCCCGAGCCGGAGCGCCCGATGAACGCGGCGGCCCCTGCCGGGGTGCCCGGGTGGAGCGCCGAACTGCTGACCTTCGCGATGGACCATCGCAACTCCTTCCGCAAGCTGCTCGGGCTGCCCGACCAACCCAGCGCCGCCCAGCAGGCGGCTGCGGCCGAGGTCAAGGCGGTCGTCTTCGACGGGTTCGCGGCGGCGGTCGACATGCTCGGCCCCTCCGGGC
>JBAQXA010000394.1:0-8132 GCA_049299195.1 Nocardioides sp. | reverse complement strand
GAAGCAGCGTGGGCAGGCAGCCGGTCTCCAGCGCACCCCGGTCGCCAGCTCGGCGCGGCACCCAGGCCAGCCGGGCGCCGGTCGCGGCGGCCAGTTCGGTAGCGGCAGCGAAGGCACCGGGTGCGGTGGCTAGGCGCTCGCCCAGCAGCAGCACCGAGTCGGCGCCGAGGCCAGCCGTCTTGTCCTTGGCGAGTGTCTGCAGCGCCTCGGCCTCGTCGCCGGGCACGGTCACGATGACCCGGGCAGCCAGCTTGTCGGAGCCACGCGAGGTGAACGGCGCGATCGTCAGCACGCGGGTGGACCCTGCGCGGACTGCCTTGCGCAGCCGCAAGAAGATCGACCCGGCCTCGTCTTCGGGCTCCAAGCCGACCAGGACGACGGTCTGGGCGCGCTCGAGGTCGGCATACGTCACCGCGCCGCCGTCGGGACCGGTGAGCACGACGTGCTCGCCCAAGAAGGCGGTCTCTTCGGGGGCCTGCGGCCGCGCGCGGAAATCGATGTCGTTGGTGCCGAGCGCCACACGAGCGAACTTCGCGTAGGCGTAGGCGTTTTCGGCGGTGAGTCGACCGCCCGGCAGCACCGCACTCGGGCCCGCGTCTGCCAGCCCTCGGGCGGCCACCGCGAAGGCCTCCGGCCAGGAGGCCGCACGCAGCTCGCCGCTCTCGGCGTCGCGCACCATCGGGTGGGTCAGCCGATCAGGCGTTCGGTCGTAGTGGAAGGCGAATCGGTCCTTGTCGGTGATCCACTCTTCGTTGACCTCGGGGTCGTTGCCGGCCAGCCGTCGCATGACCTTGCCGCGGCGGTGGTCGACCCGGATCGCGGCGCCACACGCGTCGTGCTCACCAACGCCGGGGGTCGAGACCAGATCGAAGGGGCGCGACCGGAAGCGGTAGTCGACCGAGGTCAACGCGCCGACCGGGCAGATCTGAATCGTGTTGCCCCCAAAGTAGCTCTCGAAGGCCTGCCCCGAGGCGTCGTCGGCAGCACCGTCGGTGTCGGCGTCGCTGGCGATCCCGAGACGATCGGGGTCGAACACGCCGACCTGCTGCTGGGCGCCGCGCTCGACCAGCGCGATGAACGGGTCGCCCGCGATCTGATCGGAGAACCGCGTGCAGCGCGCACACAGCACGCACCGCTCGCGGTCGAGCAGGATCTGCTGGTTGACGTTGACCGGCTTGGGGAAGGTGCGCTTCTTGCCGTCGAAGCGGCCCTCGCCGCGGCCGTGGGACATCGCCTGGTTCTGCAGCGGGCACTCCCCGCCCTTGTCACAGACCGGGCAGTCCAGCGGGTGGTTGACCAGCAGGAACTCCAAGATCCCCTGCTGCGCCTTGTCGGCGCCCTCGGAGGTGAGCTGGGTCTTGACTTCCATCCCCTCCGAGACCGGGAGGGTGCACGATGCCTGCGGCTTCATCCGTCCGGGAGGCCCCTGCATCTGCATCGGCGCACCGGGGGTGCCATCGGGGCCGGGACGGCCGGGCAGCCAGACCTCGACGAGGCATTGGCGGCAGGCACCCACGGGGGCGAGCAGCGGGTGGTCGCAGAAGCGCGGGATCTCGACGCCGACCTGCTCGGCGGCGCGAATCACCAGGGTGCCCTTCGGCACGCTGACCGAGATGCCGTCGATGGTCACGTTGACCAGATCGGTCGCGGCGGGTGTGATCGTCATGCGTCTGCTCCAACTGCATCTGCGCCCACCGGGGCGAACAGGGTCGAGGCCGCAGGGTCGAACGGACAGCCGCCGTGTTCGAGGTGGGCCAGGTATTCGTCGCGGAAGTACTGGATCGAACTCATCACCGGGCTCGTTGCGCCATCGGCCAGGGCACAGAACGAGCGGCCCAGGATGTTGTCGCACTGATCGAGCAGCAGATCGAGATCGGCCGCTTCGCCCTCACCGCGCTCCAGCCGGCCGAGCACCTGCACCAGCCACCACGAGCCTTCGCGGCACGGGGTGCACTTGCCACAGGACTCGTGCTTGTAGAACTCGATCCAGCGCAGCGTCGCGCGCACGACACACGTGGTCTCGTCGAAGATCTGCAGCGCGCGCGTGCCGAGCATCGAGCCGGCCGCACCGACGCCTTCGAAGTCGAGCGGTATGTCGAGGTGCTCGGCGGTCAGCAGCGGCGTGCTGGAGCCGCCCGGGGTCCAGAACTTGAGCTCGTGGTCGCCACGCATGCCACCAGCCAGCTCGATCAGCTCGCGCAGGGTGATCCCGAGCGGAGCCTCGAACTGACCGGGATGAGCGACGTGACCCGAGAGCGAGAAGATCCCATAACCCTTGGACCGCTCGGTGCCCATCGAGGCAAACCACTCGGCGCCGTGCTCGATGATGCTCGGCACCGACGCAATGGATTCGACGTTGTTGATCACCGTCGGGCTCGCGTAGAGCCCGGCGACTGCCGGGAACGGCGGCCGCAAGCGAGGTTGTCCGCGCCGACCCTCCAGGGAGTCCAGCAGGGCGGTCTCTTCACCGCAGATGTAGGCGCCTGCGCCCGCGTGGATCACGAGGTCGAGGTCATAGCCCGACCCGTGGATGTTCTTGCCGAGATGGCCGGCGGCGTAGGCCTCGGCGACCGCAGCCTGGAGGCGGCGGATGACGTGCAGCACCTCACCGCGGACGTAGATGAAGGCGTGGTTGGCCCGGATCGCGAAGGAGGAGATGATCACGCCCTCGATCAGGGTGTGCGGGCTGGCCATCATGAGCGGGATGTCCTTGCAGGTGCCCGGCTCGGACTCGTCCGCGTTGACCACGAGGTACTTCGGCTTGGGGTTGTCCTGCGGGATGAAGCTCCACTTCATCCCGGTGGGGAAGCCTGCGCCGCCGCGGCCGCGCAGGCCGGAGTCCCTGACTGCGGTGATGATCGCGTCGGGCGCCATGGTCAGCGCCTTGCGGAGCGCGGCATACCCACCTTGGTCGGTGTAGGACGCGAGCGTCCAGGAGCGCTCGGCATCCCAGTTGTCGGTCAAGACGGGAGTCAGGGTGTCCATCACTTGCCACCCTTCTCATCTGCGGGTCCGTCGTTGGCCGGGTTGTCCTCGTGCTTGAGGTTCACACCGGCGTCTTCGAGGGCGGACTCTGACTCGGCCCGAGACAGGTCCGCTGCCTCCACGGCCTCCTGCTTGGTGTCGATTGCCGTCGCGGCGGTGCCCTTGGCCTCCATGCCGGGAGCGGTCCAGCCGCGTTCGCGGGCGATGTTGAGCCCCACCAACGAAGCCGGTCCGGCCGAGGGACCCTCGTCGGCCAGCCCGTCGTTGAAGCCGGCCAGCACCCGCTCGGCCTCGCGCCACGTGCAGAGCTTGGGGCCTCGCGTCGAGTGCACCTCGGCCCCGGAGCGCAGGTCGTCGACGAGTTGCACTGCGGAGTCGGGGGTCTGGTTGTCCATGAACTCCCAGTTGACCGTCAGCACCGGCGCGTAGTCGCAGGCCGCGTTGCACTCGATGTGCTCGAGCGTGATCGTCTTGTTGTCCCCGTCGGCCGGGGTGGTCTCGTCGTTGCCGATCTCGAGGTGGTCCTTGAGGCGGGCGAAGATCTCGTCGCCGCCCATGACCGCGCACAAGGTGTTGGTGCAGACGCCGACGTGGTAGTCGCCGACCGGCCGCCGCTTGTACATCGTGTAGAAGGTCGCGACGCCGCTCACCTCTGCCGCGGAGATGTCGAGGATCTCGGCGCACGCCTCGATGCCCTCGGGCGTGATCCGCCCTTCGGCGCTCTGCACCAGGTGCAACATCGGCAGCAACCCAGACCGAGCCTGCGGGTAGCGGGCCGCGATCTGCCGCAGCTCGTCATACGTCGTGGCACTAATCACCTGTCGACTCCCCCCATCACCGGGTCCAAACTCGCAATCGCCACGATCACATCGGCCACCTGGCCGCCCTCCGACATCACGCTTGTGGCCTGGAGGTTGGTGAACGACGGATCTCGGAAGTGCGCGCGGAAGGGGCGCGTGCCTCCGTCGGAAACGACGTGGCAGCCGAGTTCGCCGCGCGGCGACTCGATCGGCACGTAGGCCTGGCCCGCGGGCACTCGGAAGCCCTCGGTGACCAGCTTGAAGTGGTGGATCAGGGCCTCCATCGAGGTGCCCATGATCTCGCGGATGTGGTCCAGGCTGTTGCCCATGCCGTCGCTGCCGATCGCGAGCTGGCTCGGCCAGGCGATCTTCTTGTCGGCGACCATCACCGGGGCGCCTTCGAGCTTGGCCAGCCGATCGGCGGCCTGCTGGATGATGCGCAGCGATTCGTGCATCACGTTGAGGCGGACCCGGAAGCGGCCGTAGGCATCGCAGGTGTCCCACGTGTGCACGTCGAACTCGTAATCCTCATAGCCCGAGTACGGCTGCGACTTGCGCAGGTCCCACGGGTAGCCGGTCGCCCGCAGCACCGGCCCGGAGAGGCCGAGCGCGAGGCAGCCCGAGAGGTCGAGGTAGCCCACGTCTTCCAGGCGCGCCTTGAAGATCGGGTTGGCGTTGCAGAGCGCGGCGTACTCCGGCAGGCGCTTTTTCATCAGGGCGACGAAGTCGCGGATCTCATCGAGCGCACCCGGCGGCATGTCCTGGGCAACGCCACCCGGGCGGATGAACGCGTGGTTCATCCGCAGGCCGGTGATCAGCTCAAACAGGTCGAGGACGAGCTCGCGCTCGCGGAAGCCGACCGTC
This sequence comes from Nocardioides sp., assembly GCA_049299195.1. Taxonomy (GTDB): domain Bacteria; phylum Actinomycetota; class Actinomycetes; order Propionibacteriales; family Nocardioidaceae; genus Nocardioides. The sequence continues at coordinate 3,483 of JBAQXA010000394.1, read as the reverse complement.
ATCACGGTCAGCGCACCGATCTCCATGCCACCGGTGGCGATACACACCAGGTGAGAGGAGATCCGGTTGAGCTCCATGAGCAGGACCCGCATGACCTGGGCCTTCTCGGGGATGTCGTCTTCGATGTCGAGCAGCCGCTCGACGCCCAGCACGTAGGTCATCTCATTGAAGAACGGGCTGAGGTAGTCCATTCGGGTGCAGAACGTCGTGCCCTGCGTCCAGGAGCGGTACTCCATGTTCTTCTCGATGCCCGTGTGGAGGTAGCCGATGCCGGCCCGCGCCTCGGTGACGGTCTCGCCGTCGATCTCGAGGATCAGGCGCAGCACGCCGTGGGTCGAGGGGTGCTGGGGACCCATGTTGACCACGACGCGCTCTTCGGCGGCATCGCCGATGCTGGTGGCGATCTCGTCCCAGTCTTGGCCGCCCACGTTGTAGACGGTGCCCTCGGTGGTCTCGGTCGAGCCCGCGTAGTAGTCGGTCTGCTCGCTCATCAGTTGTAGGACCTCCGCTGGTCCGGCGGGGGCACCGTGGCGCCCTTGTACTCAACGGGAATGCCGCCCAAGGGGTAGTCCTTGCGCTGCGGGTGGCCCGGCCAATCGTCGGGCATCAGGATCCGGGTCAGGGCCGGGTGGCCCTCGAAGACGATGCCGAACATGTCGAACGTCTCGCGCTCGTGCCAGTCGTTGGTCGGGTAGATGCCGACCAGCGAGGGGATCCGGGGGTCGCTATCGGGGCAGGTGACCTCGAGCCGAATCCGTCGGTTGTGGGTCATCGACAGCAGGTGGTAGACCGCGTGCAACTCGCTGCCCGAGTCCTCGGGGTAGTGCACGCCGGAGACGCCGGAGCAGAACTCGAATCGCAGCGCCTCGTCGTCGCGCAGCATCTGCGCCACGAAGGCGAGATCCTCACGGCGGACGTGGAAGGTGATCTCTCCGCGATGCACGACCACCGAGCCGATGGCGCCGGTGAGGTCGGTCGCCTTGAGCCGCTCTTCGAGCGCGTCGGCCACCTCATCGAAGTAGCCGCCGTAGGGCCGGTTGGTCGCTGCGGGGTAGACGATCGGGGCGACCAGTCCGCCGTAGCCGGAGGTGTCACCGGTGCCGGTGCTGCCGAACATGCCGCGGCGAGTGCCGACGGCCCGCTGGACCTCGGCATCGGCGGCCAGCAGGTCGGTGGAGGGGTCTTGGGTGTCGTTGGCCTCGAACTTGTCGCTCATCGCAGCAGCCCCCGCATCTCCGAGGTGGGCAGTGCGGTCAGGGTCTCGCGCTCGATCTCCTCGATCTCCCGCTGCCGGTTAACACCGAGCTTGGTCGTCTGCACCTGCTTGTGCAGCTTGAGGATCGCGTCGATCAGCATCTCCGGGCGCGGTGGGCAGCCGGGGAGGTACATGTCGACGGGCACGACGTGGTCGACGCCTTGGACGATCGCGTAGTTGTTGAACATGCCACCCGACGAGGCGCAGACACCCATGGCGAGCACCCACTTGGGCTCGGGCATCTGGTCATAGATCTGGCGCAGGACGGGAGCCATCTTCTGGCTCACCCGGCCCGCGACGATCATCAGGTCGGCTTGGCGCGGGCTGGCCCGGAAGACCTCCATACCCCAGCGGGAGAGGTCATACTTCGGGCCGCCGGTCGTCATCATCTCGATGGCGCAGCAAGCCAATCCGAAGGTGGCCGGCCAGAAGGCTGCCTTTCGGAAGTAGCCAGCGACTCCTTCAACGGTGGTCAGCAGCACTCCACTGGGGAGCTTCTCCTCAAGACCCATCAGCACTGTCCATCCACTTGGCCATCCACATGGTTTCTAACTCCTGCAGTTCAGTCCCACTCGAGCCCGCCGCGACGCCATACATAGGCGAAGGCGACGAAGACCGTGGCGATGAACAGCACCATCTCGACCAGGCCGAACATCTTCATCGCGTCGAAGTGCACGGCCCAGGGGTAGAGAAAGATGATCTCGACGTCGAAGACGATGAAGAGCATCGCGGTGATGTAGTACTTGACCGGGAACCGGCCGCCGCCTTCGGCTTGGGGAGTCGGCTCGATCCCGCACTCATAGGCGTCCAACTTGGCCCGGTTATAGCGCTTCGGACCGATGAAGGCGCTCATGATGACCGAGAAGATCGCGAAGCCGGCTGCGAGAACGATCAACGCCAAGACCGGCGTGTAGAGCTCCATCGCGCGTTCCTTCCTCACCTGTCCGCCAGCACCGAGTCCCGGCGACGGCACCACTTTGTCATGCCCGACTTTGTCATGCCCGACTTTGTCATGCTCAGACCCGCCTTGCACTCACGATGTCGCGGTGTGTGCCACAACGTGTGAGGCACCGCCGGAATCGCGACTTTGTGAACGGTTTCACGAAGCGGACCGTCGATCAGTCTAGGACTACTCGCGCGGCACGCGGAATCGGCCCCGGGTGCCAGCGAGCCGTAGGCTGACCGATCGTGGCGCGCGCAGATCTGGAGAAGCAACCGAGCGAGGTCCGGCGGATGTTTGACGCCGTCGCGAAGCGGTACGACGTGACCAACGACGTGCTGTCCTTGGGCCAGGATCGGCGCTGGCGTGCCGACGTACTCGACGCGGTGGATCCGGCCCCGGGCGAGCTTGTCCTCGACCTCGCCGCCGGCACCGGGACCTCCAGTCAGCCGTTCCGCGACGCGGGGGCCACCGTCGTTCCGTGCGACTTCTCCCTCGGCATGCTGCGCGTGGGCAAGCGGGCGCGGCCCCATCTGCCTTTCACCGCCGGAGACGGGACCAAGTTGCCCTTCGCCGACGACACCTTTGACGCGGTGACGATCTCCTTCGGGCTGCGCAACATCGTGGACCCAGCGGCCGGACTCCGCGAGATGCGCCGGGTGACCCGCCCGGGTGGGCGGCTGGTGGTGTGCGAGTTCAGCCACCCGACCAACCGCGCCTTCCGCGGCGTCTATCTCAACTACCTCATGCGCGCGCTGCCTGAGATCTCCAAGGCGGTCTCGTCCTCCCCAGACGCCTATGTCTATCTGGCCGAGTCGATCCGCGCCTGGCCCGATCAGCACGGCCTCGCTGCGCTGATCGGCAGCGCCGGCTGGAGCAAGGTGGAGTGGCGCAATCTGTCGGGCGGCATCGTCGCCCTCCACCGCGCCACCGCCTAACCGCCTGCCTGCTGCGGAACGCAGCGACGCGTCGACAACTGCTGTCGACAACTAAATGCAGCGATCTCGCGTCGATAGGGATGAGACGGGGGACGGGCGTCCCCCTCCTTTCCTAGGGGGAGCGATGCAGGCTGTGCGGCAGATCCGACGAGTTGTTCTTGGTGGGGCGCTTGCGCTGGTGATGGTGCTCGGAGCAACCGCGGTCAGCACGGGAGATGCCGGGCGACGCACGGCCTCCCGACCGGCCAGTCCCGCTACCGCCGCCTCTCCACAAGCGGCTGCGGCCTTGCCGACGCTGGCCGCACCGTCAGCAGCACCAGCCGCCCCGTCGGCCGCCCCGTCGTCCACCC
>JBAQXA010000393.1:0-3910 GCA_049299195.1 Nocardioides sp. | reverse complement strand
GTGCGCCCGCTCTCGGCCTGGGAGCTCCCCGAGGTGGCCCATCCCCGGCTGGACGATCTGCGGCGGCGACTGCTGGCCTTGGCCGGAGAGACCCCCGTGCCGACCGGTGCCGCCCACGGCGACTGGACGCCCTGGAACATGGCCTGGCGAGGCTCTCCCGATGGCCCCGACGGGGTGCTGGAGGTGTGGGACTGGGAGCGCTTCGCCCTCAACGTCCCCCAGGGACTGGACTTGGTGCACTTCGAGGCGTCCCGTGTGCGCGTGGATGACAACCTCCGCGAGGCCGAGCCCCGGTTGTTGGCGGAGCTTCCCCTCCGCCTGCACGACGTCGGCCTGGACGCGTCCAACGACCGCCTGTTGCTCGCGGCATACCTGATCTGGATCGGCGGGCGCTATGCGGCCGATCTCGGCGATGAACCGGTGCCCGCCCTCCAGCGGCGGCTGGACTGGGTGCTCGATCTGCTCGACCGCACCGTCGCGGAACTAGCCATGCGTATGGGAGGAATTGCTCGATGAACCTGCGAAAGAAGGCGCCGGCGTGGGTGCAACGCCGAGGTCGGGCGGCCGGCCAGTGGTGGGGCGAGCGCACGGCGAGCAAGCGCCCGCTTCCGGACTTCTTGGTCATCGGTGGTCAGCGCTGCGGGACGACATCGCTGTTTCGCGCGCTCATGGCGCACGAGCAGATCCGCCGCCCGATCATGCACAAGGGGGTCAATTACTTCGACCTCAACTACTTCCGCGGGGAGGACTGGTACCGCGGCCACTTCCCGGTCCGCGAGGGCGGCGAAGCGACCAACACGCGCGTCTTCGACTCCAGCGGCTACTACATGTGGCATCCCATGGCGGCCCAGCGCATTGCGCGGGACCTCCCCGGCGTCAAGATCATTGCGATGGTGCGGGACCCCGTCGAGCGTGCCTACTCGGCCTACAAGCATGAGCTAGCGCGTGGGTTTGAGTGGGAGAAGGACTTCGGTCGCGCGCTGGATCTCGAGGACGCCCGGCTGGCGGGGGAGATCGAGCGGCTAGTCGCCGATCCGCGCTACTACAGCTTCAACCACCGCCATCACGCCTACCGGCATCGCGGAGAGTACGCCGCGTTGCTCGCGCCGTTCATCGATGGGCTCGGGCGCGACCAGGTGCACATCGTGCAGAGCGAGGCCTTCTTTGCCGAGCCCGAGGACGAGTTCCTCCAGATCACCAAGTTCTTGGAGATCGAGCCGAAGCTGCCCGAGCGCTTCGACCGCTACAACGCGCGCCCCGGTGCCGGGCTGAGCGCGGAGGTGCGCGAGCGACTCGCGACGCACTATGCGCCCCACGACGACGCCCTCGCCGACCTCTTGGGTCAGACTCCGCGGTGGCGCCAGTGAACGACACCACTCCGCTCCCCCGCCTGGGTGATTACGGCCGCCACGCCCTCACCTACTGGCGGCGCCTCACCGTACTCGCCATCCTCGGGGCGCTAGTCGGCGGCGCCCTCTTCTTCTCCACGCCCCAGCGCTACTTCGCCACGAGCCGGGTCGCCGTGTCGCCGCAGATCGTCTACCTGTCGTTGAGCCAGTCACCCGAGAAGCAGCCGCAGGTCACCTTGGACACCACGGCTGCGCTCGTGCGGTCGGACTACAGCATCGGGCGCATCGCCGAGGCCATGGGCGTGGGGGAAGAGGAGGCGCGGGAGAGCCTCGTGATCTCCGCCAAGCCCCTCTCGCGGGTGCTGATCCTGCAGGTTCGGGCCGACTCGAAGGTGCAGGCCCGGGCCGGCGTCAACGCCGCGACGGAGGCCCTGATCTACCTCCAGGCCGAGTCGTTCGCGCTCAGCAACCGGCGGGTCCGGCTGCTTCGCAACCGCGTGGCGACCATCAACCGGCAGGCCTTGGACTCACTGGCCGACGGCCTCCCGTCAGGAGGCCTCTTCGCCACGGTCAACGTCTTGGAGCAGAAGCTTGAGCGCGCCATCACCACCAACAACACCTCAAGCCAGGTCATCATGCGCGCCCTCGTCGTTGGTTATCGCCCAGGACAGATCGAAGTCTTCGTCGTCAGCGGACTGACCATCGGCATGGCGCTCGCGCTCCTCACAGCAGGCCGGGCCAAGCGGACCAGTGCCCCGCGCCGACGCTACGCCCTGGTTTCGTGAGCCCCACAACGATCGCTAGGGCAGTGAGTGAGGAAACTGTGCACAACCCGTTGACCCAGCCCATGGGCCTAGCCCAACCGTTACTATGAATCCGGCACGCGCACTACCGCGCAACGGGGGGCCTCCCTCTGCGTCTGCGCCCAGCTCCGACCGCTAGAGACGAGAGACACTCACACCGTATGGACGGCACCAACGCCCCGCAGACCGCCCGGTTGCACATCCGCACCTCGTTGCTCGCTCACCGAGTGCTGATCATCGCCGCTGGCGTCATCGGCCTCGTTTTGGGCTCCGCGGTCAGCCTGCTGCTGCCTTCGACCTACACGGCCACGGCGGGTGTGTTGATCCAGCCGCTCGACGGCAACGCCTACTCTCCCGACGCGCAGGGCAGCGATCTGACCCGCCTCGAGACCGAAGCGCAGGTCGTGGCGAGCGACGTCATCTATTCCGATGTCAAGAGCAAGCTCGCCGACGCCAAACTCACCACACCCACCCGCGGCAAACTCGGCATCTCGGTCGCCAGCAACGCCCAGATCATTCAGATCTCCTACACCTCCCAAAATGCTCGGCTGGCCGAGAGCACCGCGGCCCAGTTCGCCGACAGCTACCTCGCGCTGCGCAAGCTGCGTCGCGACACGTTCATCGACAATCGGCGCACCTCGTTGGCCGAGCGGATCGCCACCTTGACCACTGAGTTGGACAAGTTGCGCAAGGCCGATCGCGACGACGAGATCCCGCCGATCCAGGCCCAGCAGACCAACCTGCGTCTGCAGTTGGCCACCCTCGAAGCGGCCGACACCAGTCCCGGGCTCATCAACACCAAACCGATCGCACGCCGCGGCGGCCTCTCCATCCCGCTGCCACTCGGGGCACTGGCCGGCCTCCTCGCCGGACTGCTCGCCGGGGCGATCATCGCGCTCATCTTGGAGCGCAAGTCCGAGCTGCTGCGCACCGTCGACGACATCGAGCACCTCGGCGTCGCGGTCCTCGGCATCCATCACGGCGATGAACCCTCCGCCGAGGCCAGCGCCGATCCCGATGCCCAGACGCCCTACGACGTCGCCTTCTTGGCTGGCACGATCCTCAACCGGCGAGCCGTGGTCCCGGCCACCATCGCGATCTCGTCGTTGGACACCACCGCCGCCGTCGGCACGTTCGCCAACGATCTCGCCCAGGTGTTGGCCCACGGTCGCGAGGGTGTGCTGCTCATTGACGCGCAGGGCAACGAAGCGACCAAGCACCCCGGCTTCACCGACGTCCTCTTCGGCAGCACCGAGCTCAGCGATGCGCTGCGCACCAAGTCCAAGGCCGAGGCCGGCGACCCCGTGGACCGCCTCGATATCGGCCGCGACCCGGCCAACGGGCCCTTGCTCTACTCCACCTCACGCATGTCCGAGGCGCTCGCGACCGCCTGCGACAGCTACGACTGGGTCATCATCAGCGGCCCCGAAGCGGCGATCACCGCCGGTCGAGCCATCGTCGGCGCCTGTGATCACTGGATCCCGGTCATCGCCCTCGGTCAGTCCACGCGCAACGAACTCGAGCGCGGCTTGGCTTGGGCCCGGACCACCGGGGTGGAGCCTCTCGGCGTCGTTGTGGTTGACGCCGGCGAGACCCGCACCCGATCGGGTATGGGCTGGCTCTCCAAGCCTTGAGCGAGCAGCGGGAGATCAACCGCCTCGCCCGTGGCGGTGTCGGTGGGCTGTTAGCCGCCGTTGTCAGCGGCCTGGGCGGGTTGGCCTTCATTTGGGTGGCCACGCACTTCTACACCCCCACCGA
>JBAQXA010000392.1:0-10579 GCA_049299195.1 Nocardioides sp. | reverse complement strand
TGTGGCGGTTGCGCGAGTTCAACGTCACCCGCGTGGAGGCCCCCGAGGACGTGCTGCTCTACGACTGCGTCGCTCGCTCCAACCCGGCCGATCGTCGGCTGGTGGCGGTCGCGCAGGTTCGCCAGCTCGCGGTGGTGCGCGATGCAACCGGTCGCGTGGTCGGGTTGCCGCACGCCGAGCGCGCCGTGGAGAACTGCCTGGAGGCGATCCGACGGGCCCGCACCACGCTCACCCGCGGCCACGGCAACGGACTGGACACCAACCACGTTTGGGTCCAAGTGTGGCCGGTCGTCGAGGCCGACCTGGACCAGCTAACGGCTCTCCAGGGCAAGATCACCCCCCTGTCCGAGGGCGCCGGCATCGAGGAGGTGCTCGCCCAAGGCCGGATCGCCGCGCCCGACGGCTCGCTCGTGCCGATCGCCATTCGCTTCTCCTCCAAGCCCGGGTCCGGGGTTGTTGCCGAGATCATCGAGCCGCCCACCGAGCCGCTCAAACCGATCGACGAGTACGCCGGCAAGGTGCTGCGCGCCCGCCGGCGCGGCCTGGTCTATCCCTACGAGCTGGTTCCGGCCCTCGCGGGTCCCGGCGGCTCCCTGACCGAGTACGACCTCGACGAGACCGGCGCACTGGTCCCCGTGGAGCGACCGCCGGGGCTCAACACCGCCGGCATCATCTGTGGGGTCGTGCGCACGCCGACCCCGCTGCACCCCGAAGGCATCACCCGCGTGATGCTGGCGGGGGATCCGACGATGGCGCTTGGGGCGGTAGCCGAGGCCGAGTGCAGCCGGATCATCGCGGCGCTCGATCTAGCCGAGCGGCAAGGCTGGCCGGTGGAGTGGTTCGCCCTGTCCGCGGGCGCGCGCATCTCGATGCAGTCCGGCACCGAAAACATGGACTGGGTGGCTGCCGCCTTGCGCCGCATTATCGAGTTCACCCAGGCCGGCGGCGAGATCAACGTGGTGGTGGCCGGGATCAACGTGGGTGCCCAGCCGTATTGGAACGCCGAGGCGACCATGCTGATGCACACCAAGGGCATCTTGGTGATGACCCCGGAGAGCGCGATGGTGCTGACGGGCAAGCAGTCGCTTGATTTCTCGGGGGGCGTGTCCGCCGAGGACAACTTCGGCATCGGGGGCTACGACCGGGTGATGGGCCCCAACGGGCAGGCGCAGTATTGGGCGCCCGACCTGGCTGGTGCGCTCGACGTGCTGCTCGACCATTACGCGCACACCTACGTCGTGCCCGGAGAGGCCGCTCCGCGACGCGCGGCGACCAGTGACCCCGCCGACCGTGATGTGTCGGCCTACCCCCACGAGCTGGAGGGCAGCGACTTCCGGACCGTGGGCGACATCTTCTCCGCCACGGCCAACCCCGACCGCAAAAAGGCGTTCGACATCCGGACCGTCATGCGGGCCGTCTCGGACGCCGATCACGAGCCGCTGGAGCGGTGGGCCGGGATGGCTGACGCCGACACGGCGGTGGTCTGGGATGCGCGCGTGGGCGGACATGCCGTTTGCCTGCTCGGTATCGAGTCTCGCCCGCTCGTGCGCCGGGGTTTTCCGCCCACCGACGGACCCGACACCTATACGGCCGGCACGCTCTTTCCGCGCTCGTCGAAGAAGGCTGCTCGCGCCATCAACTCAGCGAGCGGCAACCGGCCGTTGGTGGTGTTGGCCAACCTCTCGGGCTTCGACGGATCGCCGGAGTCGATGCGCAGCCTGCAACTTGAGTACGGCGCGGAGATTGGCCGGGCCATCGTCAACTTCCGCGGCCCGATCGTCTTCGTGGTGATCTCGCGCTACCACGGCGGTGCCTTCGTGGTCTTCTCCAAGACCCTCAATGCATCGATGACCGTGCTCGCCGTTGAGGGCTCCTATGCCTCGGTCATCGGTGGCGCCCCGGCGGCAGCAGTCGTCTTCGCCGGTGATGTGGCCAAGCGCACCTCTTCAGATCCGCGCGTCGCAGCCGTGGAGGCTCAGATCGCCGAGGCCACCGGAGCCGAACGGACCGCGCGACAAGTGGAACTCGCCGATCTCAAGGCCACCGTGCGGGCGGAGAAGATCTCCGAGGTGGCCGCTGAGTTCGACGGGGTCCACGACATTCATCGCGCGGTCCGGGTCGGCTCGGTTGATCGGGTGATCGCGGCCGCAGAGCTGCGGCCGGCGATCATCTCCGCGATCGAGGGGTCAGACCAGGCGGGCTGACACTGCGAACTTGCTGTTGTCATCGAGCGGCACTCCCGAGCAGGAGTACGGCGTACCGGCGGTGTAGCAGCGCTCGAAGCGGGTGGAGGCGTTGACCAGGGTCAACGTCACCTTGCTCACCTTGGCGGTCTTGAACTTGACCGTGCCCGAGCCCTTGCCCGCACCACTCAGCTTGATGTACTTCCGCTTGATGGCGCCGGACTTCTTGTAGATCGTCGCCAGGACTGCGGGGCCGGTCTTTGACTTGGGGCCCTTGATCGTGAACTTGATCTTGCCGCTGACCTTGGACTTGAACCGGTAGCTCTTAGCGGTGAGGTGACGCACGCCCGCCTTGACCGACTTGGTCTGTCCCTTGCGCTTGAACTTGAAGTTCTTGACCGTCTTGGTCGCGGTGTAGAGCGAGCCCTCGGAGTACACCTTGGCCGGGGCGAGGTTGCCGGCGGCGAAGTTGGCATAGAACTTCGGCAGCGTGGTCCCCGAGGCAGTCAGGAAGCTCTTGATCGCCTGGATGCCGTATTGATCGGGGGCACCGGTGGTGGCATCGAGTCGGGACCAAATGCTGCGCACCGCTCCGACGCCGTAGCTCTGGCTGAGCCGCTCGAAGAAGACCCAGTTGCCGTAGTGGCCGAGCCCGCCGAAGGTGTCGAGCGGCACGGTGGGGCGCCCGATCTGGCCGTGCCGGATGTAGGCGACGTTGTCGTTGACCGGGTCGGCGTAACGCTCTTCCATCCACGTAGCCGTGGCTTCCATGATCCAGGCATCTTCGGCGGCGTCATAGTTGAACTGCACCGCGTGGAAGAACTCGTGGGCAGCGGTCACCTGAAGGCTGGGCAGCGGTCCGAGCGGGAACTCCACGAAGTCGTCGTCGAGCACGCAGTAGGCCGAAGCGCGGAAATCCTGGCCGGGGACGCGGTATTCGGGGGCGCAGTAGCCGTAGAGGCCGAGCGCGCCCAGGTTTGCCAGGTAGACGTCGAAGCGCGAGTCGCCACCGACGGTGGCGTCCGTTGCCGGCGCGCGGTAACCCATGGTGGACGTCTCATAGGTCCACACGTTTTGCAGCTCGGTGAGCGTGGTCGCGGCCCAGCTGGCGCTCGGCGGAGCGTGGGTGCTGCCGGAACCGGGGTCCACGTAGTGAACGCACACGTTGGTGCCGCACGTGGTGCGGTGCCACGAGGCAGCGACGTTCCAGGCGACAGCGTCGTTGGACGTGCCGGTGCCGCTGCCGTCGGGCCGGGCCAGGAGGTTCTCGGCGGCCTTCCGCTCGGCGCCACTCAGGGTGGGGAGCGCGGCGAAAACATCGGCCAGGGCAAGGGACAAGCTCTCGGGCTCGTCGTTGGATGTGGGCTGCTGCCCCCGCTCGGATCGAGCGTCGCCACCGGCAAAGATGCTTTGGGCGCGTTCGATGGCGGCATTGGCCGCACGGTCCGACTGGCCACCCGTGGGCTTGGCTTGGGCGCTAGTGGCCGGAAGCGAAGCGAACAGGGCAGCAGAGACGGTCATACTCAAGCCAGCTATTAGAAGTCGGCGCACAGAAATCGATTCCCCCGTTTCAGGCGCGGAGTTGCTCCGCGCAAGTTGCGTCAGATCAAGACCCCGCCAGCGTAGGCCACCAGACGTGGTGAATCCCAAATTCTCCGGGAGATGCACTGGATCCCTCCCGATCATCGGCGGGAGGGTGAGGGATCTCACACCTGAGGCTCGGGGCGGCTCAGCTCCCGGAGATCTTCTCGATGAGCGCGGTCGTGGAAATGGCGGGTGTGCGCGGCAAGTAGACGACCTCGCAGACCTCGGCCATCTCGTCGAACTTGCCGGTCCAGTCGTCTCCCATGACGAGCAGGTCCGCTCCGAACCGCACGATGTAGTCCCGCTTCTGCTCGAGGCTCTCCTCCAAGAAGACCTCGTCGACCGCGCTGAGCCCGGCGACAATTTCCATCCGCTCTGCCTCGCTGTAGACCGGAGCCCGGCCCTTCTTGCGCTCGTTGAGTGCATCCGCGGAGACGCCGACGACGAGCCGGTCACCGAGAGCGCCGGCACGCTGGATCATCCGCAGATGCCCCACATGAAACACGTCGAACGTGCCAAAGGTGATCACGGTCCGCGGGCTGGGGAGGTCGGGATTGGTCGCGTCGGCCATGGCGCCAGTGTCCCACTCCACCGCCCGTTTGAGAGGATCAAGGGCGATGAGCACCCTGGCGATGGTCACCCCTGATCCCGAGGCCGATGAGGCCAGACGGCGAGGGCTGCGCCGCATGCGCTCGGTCGCCGTCGCGCTCCTCATCTTTGCCGCAGTGGTTTATGTCCTCACGTTGGACCGCACGGGCCTATGGGGCTTCGTCAACGCCGGGGCGGAGGCGTCGATGGTCGGTGCGATCGCCGACTGGTTCGCCGTGACTGCACTCTTTAAGCACCCGTTGGGGATCCCGATCCCGCACACCGCGCTGATTCCGCGGCGCAAGCAGATGCTGGGTCGAAGCCTGGAGGAGTTCGTGGGGGAGAACTTCCTCCAGGAGGACATCATTCGCGAGCGGGTGGCCGCCGCTACTCCCTCGGCCCGTCTGGGGGCGTGGCTGGGTGAGCCCGCCAACGCTCAGCGCGTCGTGGACGAGTCCGCCGAGATCGCCATGCTGGGGCTTGGCAAGGTGCGCGATGACCACATCGCTGACTTTGTGCGCGAAGCGCTGGTGCCGCGCTTCAAGGACGAACCGATCGCACCCTTGGCGGGGACGCTCTTGACCGAGGTGGTGCGGGACAACCTGCATCACGGGGTGGTCGATCTGGTGCTCGAAGAGCTCCACCGGTGGCTGCTGGCCCATCCTGAGACGTTCGCGGAGATCCTCGTGGCGCGGGCGCCGTGGTGGGCCCCTCCGCGTCTCAATGACGCGGTCACCCAGCGGATCTATGGCGAGGCGCTGCGGTGGGTCGAAGACATCCAGGCCGACCCGCACCATCACGCCCGCGAGGCGCTCGACTCGATGCTGTGGCAACTGGCCCACGACCTGCTCTTCAACCCCGAGACCGCGGAGCGCGCCGAGCGCCTCAAGGAGCGCGTGCTCGAGCATCCGCAGGTCACCGAGACGGCGATCTCGCTCTGGAACGCGTTGCGGCGCGCCCTCCTGGGCTCTTTGAAGGACCCCCGCGGCGCGGTCCGGCTCCGCCTGCTCACCGAACTGGACCATTTCTCCGCGCGGCTGCGCGAGGAGTCCGGCCTACGCGAGACCATGGACAAGACGGCGGCGAACCTCGCGGTGTTCGCGATCTCGCGCTACGGCGCCGAGCTCACCGCGGTGATCACGCACACGATCGATCGCTGGGACGGCAAAGAGGCGGCACGCAAGATCGAACTCCACGTGGGCCGGGACCTGCAGTTCATCCGGATCAACGGCACCATCGTTGGCGGTCTCGTCGGTGTGTTGATCCACACCCTCACCGTGTTGGTCTGAGGGCTGGACCGACGGGCCAGTCGCCGCTAGTGGCGGCCGCGCCCCGGTCCAGGTGCCAGGAAGGTGTCAGGAGACGGCGAGCAGATCGACCACGAAGATCAGCGTCTCACCGGGCTTGATCACCCCGCCAGCACCGCGGTCGCCATAGCCCAGGTGGGGCGGTATGACGAGCTGGCGCCGGCCGCCGACCTTCATTCCCTGCACGCCCTGGTCCCACCCGGAGATGACCTGGCCGACGCCGAGGCGGAACTCCAGCGGGTCGCCACGGTCGTAGGAGGCGTCGAACTGCTCACCGGTCGAATGGGCCACGCCGACGTAGTGCACGCGCACGCGCTGGCCAGCGGTTGCCTCGGCGCCATCGCCGACAGAGAGGTCGGTGATCACCAAGTCGGTGGGCGGGTCGTAGTCAGGGAAGTCGATCTCTGGCTTGTCCATGGCAGTACTCAAGCAGACGCCGAGCCGGCTGCGTACTCGTGCCCGGGACTCGCGCGAACCCCGGCCGCACCTAGTCCGGGTCGTCGGCCAGATGCAGGCCCCGATGGCGGCGCAGATCGTGGATCGACGCCGAGCCGGCGGCCGGGGCATCCGGATCCTCCCGCCCCTCCGACGCCGAGCCGAGGAAGGCAAGCGCGGCATCATGGAGGTGGCCGTTGGTGGCCAGCACGTTGCCTCCCCAGGGGCCGTCGACTCCGTCGAGCGAGGTGAACCTGCCGCCGGCCTCCCGGACGATCACATCAAGGGCCGCCATGTCGTAGAGCTTCAACTCGGGTTCGGTGGCGATGTCCACCGCGCCTTCGACCAAGAGCATGTAGGACCAGAAATCGCCATAGGCGCGGGTCCGCCAGCAGCGACGCATCAGTTGCATGAAGTCATAGAGCCGATCGCGCTCCTCCCAGCCGTGTACAGAGGAGTAGGACATCGACGCGTCCTCAAGCCGGCGGATGTCGGAGACCTGGCAACGGCTCGCCTTCAGCAGGGAGCGGCCCGTCCACGCGCCGTGGCCCTTCGCGGCCCACCAGCGACGCTGCAGCAGCGGTGCCGAGACCACGCCGATCACGATCTCACCGTCAACCTCCAAGGCGATCAAAGTCGCCCACACCGGGACACCGCGAACGAAGTTCTTGGTCCCGTCAATCGGGTCGATGATCCACCGCCGGTGGCTGCTTCCGGCCGCCCCGTGCTCCTCGCCGAGCACTGCATCGCGCGATCGGACCCGCGACAAGGTGCGCCGGATCGCCTCCTCCACCGCGGTGTCGGCGTCCGTGACGGGGGTCAGATCGGGTTTGCTCAGCACATGCAGGTCGAGTGCCTTGAAGCGCGCTTCGGTCAGCGAATCGGCGTCATCAGCCAAGACGTGGGCCAACCGGAGATCGTCGGTGTAGTCGGGGGGCTTTGCCATGCGATCAGGCTATTGCTCGCTGGGCCTTCATCGCGGCAGGTCCCGCCGCATCTGCGCGCCCAGAGTCATTGAATCCTCAACCGCTACCATGGCGAGATGGAAATCTCAGGTATCCCACTCCATCCCCTCGTCGTCCACGCCGCGGTCGTCTTCGGGCCGGTCGCGGCGCTGCTTGCCCTCGGCTACGTCGCCGTTCCCCGGTGGCGCTGGGCCCTGCGCTGGCCCGTCGTCGTGACCGTTGTGCTGGGGGCCGCCTTCACCATGCTGGCCAGCCTCTCCGGGGATGCGCTGCTTGAAGCCCGCTCCGGGTTGAAGCAACTCGAGGTCGTCGAGGAGCACGAGGAGCTTGGCGAGCTCGGCCGAAACGTGGTCTTGATCTTCACCGTGCTTGCGCTGGTGGCGACCTGGAGGCTCCGTGGGCCCTCGCCCCTGCGTGGCGACGCCCCCGGTGCGGCCAAGGGTGGCGCACTCAATGTGGTCTTGGCGGCGGCGACCGGGTTGGCGGCCATCGGGGTGTTGGTGGCGATCTTCCTCGCCGGGCACTCGGGCGCCACGGCCGTCTGGGGCTGACCGGCCCATCAGTCGGGCCCATCAGTCGGGCCCTTGAGTCGGGCCCTTGAGTCGGGCCCTTGAGTCCGGCCCTTGAGTCGGGCCTGTCAGTACGACGGGGTGCCCAGCGCGGCGATCAACCGCCGGAAGCTCGTCACCCGCTCGGGGTCCAAGCTGCCTCCAGCGCTCGCCTCATCGAGCGCGCAGTCGGGCGCATCCGCCGCGTGGGTGCAGCCTCGCGGGCAGGTCGTAATCACGGCCGCAAGATCCGGGAACCCGTCGGCAACCCGGGTCACGTCCACGTGCGCCAGCCCAAACGAACGGATTCCAGGCGTGTCGATGATCCAGCCTGCGTCATCAGGAAGCGCGAGGAGATAGGCGGACGTGGACGTATGCCGCCCGCGTCCGGTGACGGCGTTGACCAAGCCCACGTCTCGATCCGCGTGGGGTACCAGCGCGTTCACCAGGGTCGACTTGCCCACCCCGCTGTGGCCGAGGAGCACACTCACGCGCCCTTCCAGCAGGTCGCGCACCGGCCCGAGCTCCTCGCCGCGCTGGGTGACCACGGCGCGGACCCCCAAGCCTCGATAGGTGCTTAGCAGTTCCGCCGGATCGGCAAGGTCCGCCTTGGTGAGACAGAGCACCGGGCGCATCCCCGCGTCGTACGCCGCGACCAACGCGCGATCGATCAAGCCCGTGCGGGGCTCGGGGTCGGCCAGCGCGATGACGATCACGAGTTGGTCGGCGTTGGCAACGATGACGCGCTCGACCGGGTCGTCGTCGTCGGCGGTCCGCCGCAGCGTGGTCTGCCGCTCGGTGACCTCGACGATCCGAGCGAGCGAACCCTCGTCGCCCGACACGTCGCCCACGACGCGCACGCGATCGCCCACGACGACGCCCTTGCGCCCTAGCGGCCGCGCCTTGACGGCCATGACCACCACCCCGTCGACCAGGAGCGTGAAGCGGCCCCGATCAACGGTGACCACGACCCCGGCCACCGCGTCTTGATGGGTGGGCCGATCCTTGGTCCGCGGCCGGGTGCGCCGGCGGGGGCGGTCGAACTGGGAGTCCTCGTCGTACTTGCTCACGCCGCTCCTCGCGGCCCGGGGCGTGTCATGCGCCCCACAGGTTGGCCCAGGCGGCGGGGAAGTCCGCGAAGGTCTTGGACGTCGTCGCGATGTCCTCGACGAGAACGCCCGGGACGGCAGCACCCAAGATCACCCCGGCGTGGGCCATTCGGTGGTCGGCATAGGTGCGCCAGTGTCCGCCGTGCAATCGTGCCGGCCAGATCGACAGGCCGTCAGGGTGCTCGGTGACCTTGGCGCCCAGGGCCGTGAGCTCGGTGGCCAAGGCGTGCAATCGATCGGTCTCGTGACCGCGGATGTGGGCAACCCCGCGAAGGTGGGAGGGGGAGTCGGCCAGCGCACAGAGTGCGGCCAGCGCGGGGGTGAGTTCACCCAGATCATGCAGGTCCAGGTCGATCCCGCGCAGCGTCCCGGTCCCGGTCACGGTGAGTCCCTGCGGTCCATGACTGACCTCGGCGCCCATGGCGGTGAGGATCTCGCGCAGTGCGTCCCCGGCCTGGGTGGTGCGGGCCGGCCAATCAGCCACGGTGACGCTGCCCCCGGCGACCAGCGCGCTGGCCAGGAAGGGAGCGGCATTCGACAGATCTGGCTCGATCGTGCGATCGAGCGGTGCCAGCGGCCCGGGGGAGACGGCCCAGCGGTTGGCGTCGGTGTCATCGACGCCGACACCGTGCTCGCGCAGCATGGCGACGGTCATCTCCAGGTGGGGCTGGGACGGAATCGGCTTGCCGTCGTGGCGCACGTCCACACCCTGGTCGAAGCGTGCCCCTGCCAACAGCAGGGCGGACACGAACTGGGAGCTGCCCGAGGCGTCCAGCACCACCGTCCCCCCGGGAACCGATCCAGCTCCGGTGATGGTGAACGGCAACCCGCCGTCGGGCGCAGCCACCGAGACGCCGAGCGCTGTCAGAGCCGTCAGCATCACGCCGACCGGACGGTTGCGCATGTGTGGATCGCCGTCAAAGTGGACCGCTCCTTGGGCGAGCCCGGCCACGGGTGGCACGAACCGCATCACGGTGCCCGCGAGGCCACAGTCGACGTCGGCCGGGCCACTCAGCGCACCAGGACGGACCGTCCAGTCCGCGCCTGAGGTGTCGAGGCCCGTGCCCAACGCGCGCAGGGCGCCGGCCATGAGCAGTGTGTCTCGGGAGCGCAACGCGGCTCGTATGACGGAAGGGCCGTCGGCCAGGGCCGCCAAGATCAGCGCGCGATTAGTGATCGACTTGCTGCCGGGCAGCCGGACCACAGCGTCCAGCGGTCCCGTGGCCGTGGGTGCGGGCCAGGGATCGCGCAGTGTGGCCAGGGCAGTTGACACGGGGCCCACCCTAGTGCCGCCGGGAACCTAGCGCCGCAGGGCTGTCATCGCTGAGTGGGCCGTCGGGCGGACCGTCGGTCGGGCCGCTGGGAGGCGTTTGACGTGCGCGGAGGCGCGACGTTAGGGGAGCGGATCCAACGTGAAGGTGGTGGAGTTGTTGCCCGGGTTGGCTTCGCGCACACCACCCGTGGGGCTCACCGTCACGACGACCGAAACCGGCGCCGTCGGGACCATCACATCGACGTCGATATGGGCAGGAAGCCTTGTCACGGTGCAGGTGGCCGTCTGGCCCGCCAACGTGCACGAAGGATCGAGATTGGTCAGGGACGCGTCTCCGGTGACCGAAATCGTGAGGACAGCGGTGTTTCCCTCGAGCAGGCCCGCGGGATACATGTGCACCTTGTGGACGCCCAGCCCGGGGATCGCATTCGTATCGACGGTGAGGGTCAAGTCTTGCGTCGGGGGCGGCGGTGGCGGGGGCGGCGGCGGCGGGGGAGTCGGCGCCGGGGCAGCCTGCGGGTTAGGGGCAACTTGCGCACCGAGCTTGGGCGGCTTGGGCTGAGGTGAGGACGTGTCGGTGGTCGTCG
>JBAQXA010000391.1:0-3058 GCA_049299195.1 Nocardioides sp. | reverse complement strand
GTATGCCGACCCGGTGCTGCTCCCGCTCGTCGTCGCCCTCAACGGGGTTGGCCTGGCCGTGATCCACCGCCTCGATCTCGCCTACGCCGGGCTCGGCCGCACCGACGACAACGCCCAGCGCCAGCTGATCTGGATGACCGTGGGCGTCGTCCTCTTCGTGATCACCCTTGTCGTGCTGCGCGACCACCGCACGCTGCAGCGCTTCACCTACACCCTCGGCCTCACCGGCTTGGCGTTGTTGCTCATGCCGATGACCCCGGGGCTGGGCAAGGAGGTCAACGGCGCCCGCATCTGGATCCACGTCGGCTCGGCGACCTTCCAACCCGGTGAAGTCGCCAAGGTCGTGTTGGTCATCAGCTTCGCGAGCTACCTCGTCCAGCACCGCGACGCCCTGGCGCTCGCCGGGCGCCGGCTGCTCTTCGTCGACCTGCCGCGAGGCCGCGACCTCGGGCCGATCCTGCTGATGTGGGTCGCGAGCCTGTTGGTCCTGGTCCTGCAGCGCGACCTCGGCTCCTCGCTGCTGTTCTTCGGGATGTTCCTGGTCATGCTCTATGTCGCCACCGAGCGACCCGGCTGGCTCGTGGTCGGCGGCACCCTCTTCGCCGTCGGCGCGACGGCCGTCTACGTCTTGTCGGGTCGCGTCGGCGCGCTGCACCACGTCCGGATCCGTGTCGACACCTGGCTCGACCCGTGGGCCTACTACTCCACCGGGGAATCTCACCAGGTCGTCGAGGGCATGTTCGGCATGGCGTGGGGCGGGCTCCTGGGCCGCGGCTTCGGCGGCGGAAGCCCCGAGCGCGTTCCGTTTGCGCACACCGACTTCATCATGGCCGCGATTGGTGAGGAGCTCGGCCTGACGGCCGTCATGGCGCTGCTGGTCTGTTACGGGCTCATCGTCGAGCGTGGTCTGCGCACCGCGCTCGTATGCCGCGACGGCTTCGGCAAGCTCATGGCGACCGGGCTCGCCTGCGTCTTCGCCCTCCAGGTGTTCGTGGTCATCGGCGGGGTCACCAAGCTCATCCCGCTCACCGGCCTAACCACGCCGTTCCTCTCCTACGGCGGCTCGTCCCTGGTCGCCAACTGGGTGATCATCGCGCTGCTCCTGCGGATCTCCGAGGGCGCGCGCCGCCCCGCCCCGACGCTCAGCGACGACACCGAGACGATCGCCACGGACAACGAATCCACTCAGGTGGTGCGGCTGCCGTGAACAAGCCGATCCGCACGATGGCGCTGTTTTGCCTCACCCTCTTTTTGGCCCTCCTGCTCAACGCGACCTACCTGCAATACGTGCAGGCGGGCGAGCTCAACCAACGCTCGGAGAACCGCCGCGTGGTGCAGGCGGCGTTCTCCCGCGAGCGCGGCGCGATTCTGGTCGGTCGCACGCCGGTGGCCGAGAGCGTCCCGTCGCAGGACAAGTACGCGTTCCAGCGCACCTATCCCGAGCCGTTCAAATACGCCCACCTCACCGGCGTCTTCTCCTTCTATAACCAGACCGGCATCGAGCGCGCCCAAAACGAGGTGCTCTCCGGCGCGGACTCACGGCTCTTCGTCAACCGGCTCGTCGACCTGCTCAAGAACGACGCCCCCAAGGGCGGACACGTCGAGCTCACCCTCAACCCCGACGCTCAAGACGCTGCCGTCGAGGGCCTGCGGGCCTTGGGCGACGGCGTGCAGGGGGCCGTGGTGGCGATCGAGCCGAGCACCGGCAAGGTGCTGGCGATGGCGAGCTCGCCGAGCTTCGACCCCAACAAGCTCGCCTCCCACGACCTCGACAGCGCGCTCAACGACGCCAAGGCCCTCGCCGCCGATGAGAGCCAACCGCTGCTCAACCGGGCCATTCAGACCACGCTGCCCCCGGGCTCAACGTTCAAGCTCGTCACCGCGGCCGCCGCCATCGAGTCCGGCAAGTACGACGCCAACTCGATGGTCCCGGGTGGCTCGAGCTTCGACCTCCCCCAGTCGGACAAGACCATCGGCAACCACGACGGCGGCAACTGCGGCGGCGACAAGATCAGCCTGACCCAGGCCCTCGCCGTGTCCTGCAACGTGACCTTCCTGTCGCTGGCCGATGAGCTCGGGCAGGACAAGCTGCGCGAGATGGCGGAGAAGTTCGGGTTCAACTCGGTCCCGATGGAGGACCTCCCGCTCGTCGCGCCCTCCCGCTTCCCGACCAGCATGGACCGGCCGCAGACCGCGATGAGCGGCATCGGCCAGTTCGATGTCGCCGCCACCCCGCTCCAGATGGCGATGGTCGCCGCCGCCATCGCCAACGGCGGCCAGCTCATGCGCCCCTACGTCGTGGAGTCGGTCCAATCGCCGACCTACAGCGTCTTGGATCAGACCCAAGAAGAGGTGCTGAGCACGCCGATCAGCTCCGGCACCGCCCGCGAGCTGACCGACATGATGGTCGCCACCGTCAACACCGGCACCGCCGGAGCCGCCCGCATCGACGGCGTCGAGGTGGCCGGCAAGACCGGCACCGCTCAAGCGGGCGAAGGTCGGCCGCCCTACGCCTGGTTCGTCTCGTTCGCTCCGGCCGACGATCCGCAGGTCGCGGTCGCGGTCATGGTCGAATCCAGCGACACCGACCCCGATGAGATCGCCGGTGGGCGCCTCGGCGCACCGATCGCCAAGGCGGTCATGGAAGCGGTGATCCGGCCGTGAGCGCCCCGGACCCCGGCCGGCGCGGCCTGCCCGCCGCGGGTGACGCGGTCGGTGACAACGACCGTTACGTGCTTGAGGAGCACATCGCCACCGGCGGGATGGGCCTGGTCTTCCGTGCTCGCGACACCGTCTTGGGGCGCACCGTCGCGGTCAAGATCCTCAAGCCGGAGTATGCCGGCGACCCCCTGTTCCGGGCCCGCTTCCAGAGCGAAGGGCGCACGGCCGCGCGCCTCCACCACCCCGGCATCGCCGCGGTTTTCGACGCGAGCGAGACCTCGCGCGGCGACGGCCCGCTTGCCTTCCTCGTGATGGAGTACGTCGCCGGTCGGCCGCTCTCGCAACTGCTCAGCCGGCCGCTGGAGCCGACCGCCGCCGCCGGGCTGCTCCTCCAGGC
>JBAQXA010000390.1:0-2108 GCA_049299195.1 Nocardioides sp. | reverse complement strand
CCCGACGACTACCTCTTGCGGATCCACGGCCTGGTCGATAAGGAGCTCACCTTCACCTATGCCGAGCTCGCCACCCGCTCCCTGGAGGAGGGGTGGATCACGCTCAACTGTGTCTCCAACGAGATCGGCGGTGATCTGATCGGCAACGCCTGGTGGTCAGGGGTGCGGTTGGCCGATCTGCTCGCCGAGGCCCGTGTCCAGCCAGGGGCCGATGCGGTGCTGCAGACCTCTCACGACGGCTGGACCTGCGGCACACCGCTGGCCGCCCTGACCGACCCGGACCGGCTCGCGATGCTGGCGCTGGGGATGAACGGCGAGCCGCTGCCGGTGCTCCACGGCTTCCCGGTGCGCACGATCGTGCCGGGGCTCTACGGCTACGTCTCGGCCACCAAGTGGGTCGTCGACCTCGAGGTGACCCGCTTTGAGGACTTCACGGCGTACTGGACCGACAAGGGGTGGGCCGAGCAGGCGCCGGTCAAAATGTCGTCGCGGATCGACGTGCCCCGCGGAGGCGCGGAGGTTGGTGTCGGGACGCTCGACGTCGGCGGCTCCGCCTGGGTGCAGCACACCGGGGTTGCCGCGGTCGAATATGCCCTCGACGGCGGTGCCTGGCAGCCGGCCGAACTAGGCGCCGTGCCGAGCATCGACAGTTGGGTTCAGTGGCGCGCGACCGTCTCCGTCGACGAGGGCGACCACATCCTGCGGGTGCGGGCCACCGACCGCAACGGCGTTGTGCAGACCGACGTGGTCACGGGCGTCTTGCCCGACGGAGCCACCGGCCTGCACGAAGTGCGCTTCACGGCCGGCTGATCCCGGAGCCTGAACAGGGGGCGATCGGGGCGCTGAGATTCCAGCGGGGAGCGGCCCGCTCCCTAGACTGAGCCGGTGACGCTCCGACTCCATGACACTGCGACCCGTGAGACCCGTGAGTTCGTGCCCCGCACGCCCGGCCAAGCGGGGATCTACGTCTGCGGGTTGACCGTCCAGTCCGAGCCGCACGTCGGCCACGTGCGCAGCGCCGTCAACTTCGACGTGTTGCGGCGGTGGCTGATCGCGTCGGGCTATGACGTGACGTTTATCCGCAATGTCACCGACATCGACGACAAGATTTTGGCCAAGGCGGCCGAGCAGAAGCGTCCGTGGTTCAACCTCGCCTACGAGATGCATGCGGAGTTGACCCGCTCGCTCGCGGCGATCAACGTGATGCGGCCGACCTACGAGCCGGCGGCCACCGGCCACGTGCCGGAGATCCTGGAGCTCATCCGGGTGCTCATCGAGCGCGGCCACGCCTATGCCGCTGCCGACGGATCGGGTGATGTCTACTTCGACGTGCGCTCGTTTGCGGCCTACGGCGAACTCACCCGGCAGCGGGTCGACGACATGGAGCCGGCCGGTGACGCCGACCCGCGCGGCAAGCGCGATCCGCGGGACTTCGCCCTGTGGAAGGGCGCCAAGGCCGACGAGCCCGACACGGCCGCATGGCCCTCGCCCTATGGCGTGGGGCGTCCCGGGTGGCACATCGAGTGCTCCGCAATGGCGGGCAAGTACCTCGGCACCGGCTTCGATATCCACGGCGGAGGCGTCGACCTGCGCTTCCCCCACCACGAGAACGAGCAGGCCCAGTCGCGTGCGGCCGGGCACGACTTCGCGGCGTACTGGCTGCACAACGCGTGGATCACGACCGCCGGGGAAAAGATGAGCAAGTCCCTCGGCAACTCCCTGCTGATCCCCGAGGTGCTCAAGCGGGTGCGCGGGATTGAGTTGCGCTACTACATCGTGGTTGCGCACTACCGCTCCCATGTCGAGTTCTCCTTCGAGTCGCTCGACGAGGCGGCGGCCGGCTTCCGCCGGATCGAAGGCTTCCTCGAGCGCGCCCAGGCCGAAAGCGGCGAGCCCGCGACCGCACTCTCCGCCGACCTGTTGCCGACCGCCTTCGTGGAGGCCATGAACGACGACCTCGGGACCCCCGCTGCGCTCGCGGTCGTCTATGACACGGTGCGCGAAGGCAACAAGGCGCTCGACTCAGCCGATGGTGAGCGGGCAGCAGCCCTGGCCACCGACGTACGCCGCATGCTCGGCGTGCTGGGCCTCGACCCCGCCGACCCGGC
>JBAQXA010000389.1:0-11490 GCA_049299195.1 Nocardioides sp. | reverse complement strand
GGGTTCCGGTGCATGTGCCCCATGGCATGGCGGTTTCGTTGACCGTCCTCGCCGAGGACGGGTGGGTTAGTGAGGCGCGGCAGGTCGACCATTGGGTCGATCCCCGGGAGGTCGAGGGGCAGCTCATCGGGGAGGCGACCTTCGAACTCGACGCTGATCTGCCGCTCGGCTACCACGTCTTGCGGGCCGACCTCGGTGACGGATCGGCCTACGAGGCCCCGGTGATTGTGACCCCGCAACGGCTGGAATGGCCGCTCCCGGACCGGGCGTGGGGGGTGATGGCGCAGCTGTATCAGGTGCGCTCGCGGAGCTCTTGGGGGATGGGCGACCTCGGCGATCTGACGACGCTTGTGCGCTGGGCGGGGCAGCGGTTGGGGGCCGACTTTGCGCTCGTCAATCCGCTGCACGCCGCGCAGCCGCACGCGCCGATCGAGCCGTCGCCCTACCTGCCGACCACGCGCCGCTTCGCGAGCCCGCTCTATCTGGCCGTCACCCAGCTTCCCGAGTACGCCGCGCTGGACGGCTCCGCCCGGGCCCGCGTGCTCGCCCTCGCGGAGATCGCGGCCCTGCTCAACAGCGCGGACCGGATCGACCGCGATGCCTTGTGGGCGCTCAAGCGTGAAGCGCTCTGGCTGATCTTCACCACCGTGCCGCGCGTGCCGGCGTTTGGGGAGTTCTGCGACGAGCGCGGGGAGACGCTGCTGCGCTATGCCACCTGGTGCGCGATCGCGGAGACGTATGCCGACGGCGACTGGCCGGCGGACCTCGACGCGGGCGAAGCGGGGGCGGTGCTTGAGTTCGCCGGGGAGCATGACGTGCTGATCGAGTTCCACTGCTGGCTTCAGTGGGCGCTCACCGAGCAACTCGCCGCGGTGCAGGAGGCTGCGCGGAGCGCGGGGATGAGGCTTGGCGTGGTCCACGACCTCGCGGTCGGCTGCCACCCATCCGGTGCCGACGCGTGGAGCCTGCGCGACAGCCTGGTGCGCGGTGTGACGGTCGGGGCACCGCCCGATCAGTACAACCAGCTTGGGCAGGACTGGTCCCAGCCGCCGTGGCACCCGCAGCGGCTCGCCGAGACCGGCTACGCGGCCTACCGCGAGATGGTGCGGGCAGTGCTGCGCGATGCAGGCGGGCTGCGGGTCGACCACATCATCGGGTTGTTTCGGCTGTGGTGGGTGCCGGCCGGACACACGCCGGATCGCGGCGCCTATGTCCGCTACGACCACGAAGCGCTGATCGGCATCCTCGTGCTGGAGGCGCAGCGGGCCGGGGCGGTCGTGATCGGTGAGGACCTCGGCGTCGTCCCCGCCGAGACGCGCGACTACCTGCGCGAGCGGGGGTTGTTGGGGACGTCGATCGCGTGGTTCGAGCGGGGGGCGGACGGGCACATGCTGCCGCCGGAGGCCTATCGCGAGCTGTGCCTCTCGTCGGTGACCACCCATGATCTGCCGCCGACCGCCGGCTTCTTGGAGCTCGCCCACGTCGAGTTGCGCGAGCGGCTCGGACTGCTCACCCGGCCGCTGGCCGAGGAGCGGGCTGCCGAGCTGGCCACCATCGCCGACATGGTGGCGCTGCTGCGTGCCGAGGGACTCCTCGGGCCGGAGGTTGGGGTGGACGAGGGGGCGGAGGCAGGGGGAGAAGCCGTGGTGCTGGCGCTCCACCGACTGCTCGCGCGCACGCCCTCGCTCATGCGCGGCGTCGCCCTCGCCGACCTCGCCGGCGACCGCCGGATCATCAACCAGCCGGGCACGAGCGACGAATACCCCAACTGGCGGGTCCCGCTCGCCGGCCCCGACGGCATACCCGTGTCCCTGGAGCAGCTGCTCGCTTCGCCGCTGCCCGGCCGGATCGCCGCCCGCCTCCTCTGACCAGCTGGAATGGGAACCACTTCTCACTCGGCAGTCGGCCATCGACGTCGTGGGCAGCGTGACCGGCTAGCCTGCCGGGCATGCCCCTCGCGCGTGCCGGATCGCAGGTCACCCCCGATGCGGTGGTGTTCCGGCTGACCGATCCGGACCACCAACTCATCGGGGTGTCGCTGTGGAGCGACCTTGAGTTGCCCGACGCTGGGGTGCCCTTCGGGCGGGTGGCTGACGGCTGGGAGCTGCGCATCCCCCTGCCGAGGCTCGACCGCATCGAATACATGTATTCCGTGCGCGGCACCGGCGGGGGCGGCTCGCTGATCCTCGACCCCGGCAATCCGCTGCGGGTGGGCGGTGCCTTCGGGGAGCACTCGTGGCTGCCGATGCCCGGCTATCACCCGCCCGACTGGCTGATCGGCCCGGCCTTCGCCCACGACCGCTTGCTGCACGAAATCGACACCCAGGTCGGCACCATCGGGGTCGAGGTCTGGTCGCCCGCCGACAGTGGCGACGGCGCGAGCGGCAGCGAAGCGCTGCCGCTGCTGCTCAGCCACGACGGCCCGGAGATGGACATCTTCGGCCAACTCACGCACTGCGTCGGCGCCCTCATCGCGAGCGGCCGGCTCCCGCGGATGCGGGTCGCGTTGCTGAGCCCCGGCCCGCGCAACGATCGGTATGCCGCCAACCCGGCCTACTCCGCGGCCCTAGTCGAGGAGGTGCTCCCGGCAGTTCTCGCGCACCACCCGACCAACCACGCCCCCGTCCTCATGGGACAGAGCCTCGGGGCGCTGGCCGCGCTGCACGCGCAGTGGCAGCACCCGGGGACCTTCGGGGGGCTGTTCCTCCAGTCGGGCTCCTTCTTCACCCAGCACCTCGACCCGCAGGAGTCGGGGTTCGCCGGGTTCGGGGCGATCACCGAGTTCGTCGGCGCGGTGCATCAAGGTGCGGGAGGCGACCACCCTGCCGCCGCGGGGCGGCTGGGTGGAGCGGCATACGCGCTGGTGTGCGGCAGTGCGGAGGAGAACCTCGGCAACAACAGACTCCTGGCCGCGCGGCTGCGGGCGGCGGGGCTCGACGTCGCGTGGGGCGAGGTGCGCGACGGGCACTACTGGACGACCTGGCGCGACCTGCTCGACCCCCACCTGCCCGAACTGCTGCGGCGAGTGTGGGGGTGAGGCGGATGACGAGCGAGCGGGTCCAAGTAGAGATCGACGCGCCGGCCTTCGGCCGGGCCGGCACGGTCATCCGCTACGGGCATTGGGGTCGGCCGGTCGTCGTCTTCCCGAGCGAGGCCGGGCGGGCGTGGGACTACGAGAGCAACGGCATGGTCGATGCGGTCGCCGATCTGATCGAAGCCGGCCGGATCAAGCTCTATTGCATCGACTCCTTCGACGCCAGCTCGTGGTCGGACGGCTGGCTGCCGCTGGAGGAGCGCGCGGCCCGGCACAAGGAGTTCGAGGCGTGGGTCACCGGCCCGGTCTGGTCGTGGATCAGCGAAGACTCCGGGGGCGCGGCCGGCGAAGCGGGGGCCATCGCCACCGGGTGCTCGATGGGCGCCTATCACGCGCTGCAGCTGTGCCTGACCCGCGCGGACCTGTTCCCGGTGGCCATCTGCCAGTCCGGCAACTACGACCCGACCACCTTCCGCGGGTGGGGCGACTCGGGCGACGCGGCGTACTTCACGAACCCGACCCACTACGTGCCGCACCTTGAGGGCGAGCACCTCGACTGGTTGCGGTCGCGGGTGCAGGCGGTGCTGGTCGTCGGCGAAGGGCCGTGGGAGGTGCACCCGACATCCTCGCTCCCGTCGGCGCGGCGGATGGCGGGTCTGCTCGCCGATCGCGGCATCCCGCACGAGCTCGACGTCTGGGGACCCGACTCGGCGCACGACTGGCCGTGGTGGCGGCGCCAGATCGCCCACCATCTGCCCCGCTTCTGCTGACCCGCCCGCGCGGGGGATGATGGCCCGATGGCAGCCACCCCGCGCACCCAGCATCTGATCGGTCTTCTGCTGGGGGCCGAGGAGGATTGGCCTCGGGCGTTTGAGGCGATCCTGGGCCTGGTCGGCCCCATCAAGCATCGGCGCCGCACCCACGAAGTGAGCAGTGAGCGGCTCACCATCGAGCCGTTCGAGCTCGACGATCCGGTGCGGCCGGGGCTGGTCATCGACCGGCTCGCCTACTGGTACTACCACCCACGCGAGTGGCTCAAAAAGGCCGCGCTGGTCAACGACACCTACCTGCTCAACAGCCCGTTCACGTTTCAGTCGATGGAGAAGCACTCGGCGTACTGCGCGATGGTGCGGTTGGGGCTCAAGGTGCCGCGCACCGTCTTGGTGCCGTTCAAGAACCCGGTCGACAACGTGCGGTGGGCCTACACGGCCGCGAAATACAACGAGCCCTTCGACCTCGATGAGATCGCCGACGGCCTGGGCTATCCGCTGTATATGAAGCCGTTCGACGGCGGCGGCTGGCGCGGGGTCTCGCGGGTCAACGACCGCGTTGACCTGCACGAGGCCTACGACGCGTCCGGGGAGATGCTCATGCATCTGCAGGCGACCATCGACTACGACAAGTTCGCCCGCGCGCTGTCGATCGGCCCGGAGACCATGGTGATGGACTTCCGTCCCGAAGAGCCGATGCACAACAGATACGCCGTCACGCACGACTTCTTGTCCGAGCAGGCCGGGCATCAAGCGGCCGCGATCAGCCGGATCGTCAACGCCTTCTTTGCGTGGGAGTTCAACTCCTGCGAAATGCTTGTCCGCGGCGATGAGGTCTATCCGATCGACTACGCCAACGCGTGCCCCGACGTCGCGGTGACCTCACTGCACTACTACTTCCCGTGGGCGATCAAGGCGCTGGTGCGCTGGTCGACGTTTTGCGTGGTCACCGGGCGCCGCGCGTCGGTCGACCTGCAGACTCGCAAGTACTACGCGATCGCGGACAACCCCGCCCTCAGCTACGAGGAGAAGATCGACGCCTACCTCGCGCTGGCCGACAAGCACTTCGATGCCGATCGCTACTGGTCGTGGTGTGAGAAGGCGCTGCCGCACCTCGACGAGGCGGTCGCAAGCTGGGTGGCCTCGCCGGCCTTCGACGAGATCCTGGTCGACACCGTCCGCGCCACCTACCCCGAGCACGAGTGGGAGCAGTTCCTCGCCCACTTCCGTGGCTTGGTCGGCCTGTGGGTCAGTGACCAGTCCGCCGGCCTCGGCGGCCTCAGCGGCTGAGACTGACCGGGCGGCCGGGGACGGCACCCCACCAACCTGCACGAATGCTGAACCGTTTGCCCTGGCGCCGCCGGGTTTACGCGTGAGGTGTGGGTGCGGAGCCCAAACGGTTCAGCATTCGTGCAGGTGCCACTCGGCTTTGGGGTCCAGGCGGCAAAGGAACAGCGAGCGCGACCGACTGAGTCAGCGCAGCCTGCTCAGTCCTCACCCCAGGAGGTCGGAGTAGGGCAGGCGGATCTGGTGCTTCTCATCCGCGATGGGGACGCGCTCGCAGGCGGGAGCCCCGACGCGGCAACGGAGGAGCGCCCAGCGCCCGCCGAACTCATCGGCGATAAGGAGGGTCTGGTCGTCCTCCCAGGTGAAGTCTGCGGCGTCCGGGCCGTTGGTGCCGCCATCGGGTAGCGGGGGAAGCGCCGCGCGCTCCTCAGTCACCGGATCTTCCAGTTCGATGAGGGCGTCGCGCTGCAGGACCATGCGCAGCCCTTCCGGCGACCAGAAGTTGTAGCTCGGCGACGAGCCGGTTCGGTCGACTTCGACGAAGGTGCCCGCCTCGTCGACGGTTCCGATCTTCTCGCCCCGGAGACCGAACAAGCCCTTCCAGTAGTAGCTGAATCCTCCGGGCCACACATCGACCGGCCGGCCTCGAAAGCGTGCACCCCGCACGGGGATGGGCTCGGCGCCCGGCCGCCACATCACCAGCTTGTGGTCATCGCTGCTGGTGAAGACCTGGCCGGCGTTGTTCACCCCGCGCAGCCAGACTGCGTTGATCCCGTCTTCCCAGGCGACGCTCCGGCGCTGGTAGTGGCGCCCGAGCTCACGCTGCGCCCGGGTGTCGTAGAGCACAGTCCAGTAGTCGAAGGTGCGCCGGTATCCCCGCCCAGCGACGTGCTCCTCCTCGACCCATGCGGCCCACTCGCCATTGCCGGACAGCGCCACTCCCCGGACCGTGTGCCCTCCGCCGATCGGCTCGAGCTGCCCGTCGACCAGGAAGGAGAAGTGCTGCTCGGAGCGGGGACCCAGACGCTCGACGACTGTGACCCCGGGGCGGTGGGCCAGCCGGCCGCGGAGGTTGGTCGTCGTGCTGCCCAGGTGCAGGACGTTCGCCTGCCGATAGGGGACGTCGGTCGAGGCACCGAGCGGAAGGTCGTCGAGCTGCGCGGTCACGGAGGGGTTCGAGGCAGACGAGGGTGTGGAGCGCTCAACAGAAGGAACCTGGCCAGGCTCCGCGGGCGAACAACTCGACGCCAGGACGGCGAGGAAGAGAGAGCACGAGACCAGGCCTCCCGCGGTGCCCCACCGTGACGTCATAAAGGGAGGGTAGGCGTAGGTCTTCTCAAACACCGCAATACGCAATATATTGCAACCATGTTGCCGACCATGTCTCGCTCGCTCTTGCGCGACGACGTCTACCTACGGTTGCGAGACGCGATCGTCGATGGGCGCTTGGAGCCGGGCCAACAGCTGCGCGATCTGGACTTGGCCGAGCAGCTCGGCGTGAGTCGCACCCCCGTCCGCGAGGCACTGCTGAAGCTTGCCGACTCCGGTCTGGTGGTGGCCCTTCCCGGCCGGTCCACAGTCGTCGCCCAACTGGTGGCCGACGACGTGCGTGATGCCCGCGACGTGGTGGCCGCCATGCACGAAGTCGCCGTGCGCACGGCCGTCGGTCGCATCACGGCCGCTGACCTGGCGGCAATGCGCAGCGCCAACCAGCGCTTCGAGCAGGCCTTGGAGCGCAGCGACATCGAGGCCGCGCTTCGCGCCGACGACGACTTCCACCAAGTGCCCGTTGTGGTGAGCGCCAACCGCGCCGCGCAGAGCGTGCTGGACCAGTTCACGCCGGTTGTACGACGCGCCGAGCGGCTCCGCTTCTCGGGTGTGACCGGCCGCGACTCAGTCGCGTTGCACGAGCGGCTGCTGCAACACATGGAGCAGGGCGATGTCGACGCGGCCGCCCAGGTCGCCTTCGACACCTGGCACTCGCTCGCCGCTGACCCTGGTGCCACCGAGGCTGGCCACCCCGACGCTGCCCCCGCGGTCGCAGGGCCCCCCGACCCTGGCGCCACCGACTCTCGGCCCGCCTTCAACTACCTCGACCGCCGCGCCGAATAGCCCCCCCAACCACCCAAGCCCCACTCGACCCGCCACCCACCCAAACCCCACCCAGGAGAGACCCATGAGCATCCACGACTTCGACCGCTACCCGCTGACCTTCGGCCCCAGCCCGGTGCATCGCCTCGACCGGCTGACCGCCCACCTTGCCGCGCAGGGCGGCGGCGCCCAAGTGTGGGCCAAGCGCGAGGACTGCAACTCCGGCATCGCCTACGGCGGTAACAAGGTCCGCAAGCTCGAATACCTCGTCCCCGAAGCCCTGGCCCAGGGCGCCGACACGCTGGTCAGCATCGGCGGTTACCAGTCCAACCACACCCGCCAGGTCGCGGCGACCGCAGCCAAGCTGGGCCTCGACTGCGTGCTGGTGCAGGAGAACTGGGTCGACTGGCCCGACTGCGTCAACGATCGGGTCGGCAACATCATGCTGAGCCGGATCATGGGCGCCGAGGTGCGCCTCGACAGCGCCGGCTTCGACATCGGCTTCCGCGACTCCTGGAAGCAGGCGATCGAAGACGTCGAGGCCCGCGGCGGCAAGCCCTACGCGATCCCGGCCGGCGCCTCCGACCACCCGCTCGGCGGGCTCGGCTTCGCCAACTGGGCCTACGAGGTGGCCGCCCAAGAGGAAGAGCTCGGCGTCTTCTTCGACACGATCGTGGTCTGCACGGTCACCGGCTCGACCCACGCGGGCATGATCGCGGGCTTCGCCGCCCTCGAAGCTGCCGGCGGACGGCCGCGCCGGGTGATCGGCATCGATGCCTCCGCGACCCTCGACAAGACCATCGACCAAGTCGGCCGGATCGCGCGGCGTACGGCGGATCTCATCAACGTCGGACGCAACCTGCGCGACGACGAGATCACCGTGTTGGAGGGGTGGGCCGGCGATCTGTACGGCATCCCGGTGGAGTCGACGATGCACGCGATCCGCCTGACCGGTCAGCTCGAGGGGATGATCATCGACCCGGTTTATGAGGGCAAGTCGATGGCCGGCCTCATCGATCTGGTCACGAGTCGGGAGATCCCTGCGGACTCGAACGTGCTGTATGCCCACCTGGGTGGACAACCGGCGCTGAACGCGTACTCCGGCCTGTTCACCAGCACTCAGCGGGTGGGATAGTCGAGCGAAACCCCGCCGGAAGGAGCGCCCCGATGCCTTTGGACAACACCTTCTACAGCGCCGAGATGCAAGGTGACTACACCCTGCACTCCCTCGGCCGGTTCGAGCTCGAAGAGGGCGGGGTGATCGAGGATCTCCAGCTCGCCGTCGCCACTTTTGGTGAGCTCAACGCCGACAAGTCCAATGCGATCTTGATCCCGACGTGGTTCTCCGGCACCCACGCGACGTGGTGGCAGGTCTACATCGGCGAGGGGCGGGCGCTGGACCCGACGAAGTACTTCATCGTCGTGATCAACCAGATCGGCAACGGCCTGTCGACCTCACCGCACACCACGACGGACCCGAGCATCGCGATGTCGAAGTTCCCCCACGTGCGGATCGGCGACGACGTGCGCGCTCAGGAGCGGCTGGTGCGTGAGGTCTTCGGGATCGAGCGGCTCGCGCTGGTAGTCGGCGGCTCGATGGGCGCGCAACAGACCTACGAGTGGGCCGTGCGCTTCCCCGACAAGGTGCTGCGCGCCGCCCCCATCGCCGGGACCGCGCAGAACACGCCGCACGACTTCCTGTTCACCAAGACGCTGATGGACGCGATCACCTCCGACCCCGGCTTCAACGGGGGCGAGTACGCCGCGCACACCGACGTAGACGCCGGGCTGCGGCGGCACGCCGACATCTGGGCGGTGATGGGGCTCACCACCGACTTCTGGAAGAGCGAGTTCTGGCGTGGCATCCCGCCGCTCGTCGAAGGCCTCGGCTGGGACACCAAGGAGGAGTTCCAGACCAACTTCACCCAGCTGATCTTCTCGATGATGGACCCCAACGCGCTGCTCTCGATGGCGTGGAAGTGGCAGCGCGGCGACGTCGCCCGCAACACCGGTGGCGACCTCGCTGCCGCGCTTGGCCGCATCACCGCCAAGACCTTCGTGATGCCGATCGAGCAGGACATGTTCTTCCCACCGCGCGACTGCATCGCCGAGCAGGAGCAGATCCCAGGCGCCGAACTCCGGCTCATGCACAGCATCGCCGGCCACTTCGGCCTGTTCGGTTTCGAGCAGAGCTACCTCGACGAGGTCGATGCGGCCCTCGGCGAGCTACTCGCGACTGAGGTCTGACCCACCCGACTGCGCCGCCGGTCCGCCGCCCCGATCCGGGCGGCGCGTCACCGGCCACCGACACCCGACCCCGCCGACCCGGAGGAACCGATGAACGACGCCCACTACCACACCACCGACGAGAAGGTGCTCGACGAGGTCGCCCAGCGGGTGCTCTGGCTGGCCACTCGCATCATCGATGCGGCTAATCGCGAGCGCGACACCGGCGACGGCGTCAAGGTCGGGGGGCACCAGGCCTCCAGCGCCTCGATGGTGAGTGCCATGACCGCGCTCTACTTCGCCCACCTCGACGCGCCCGACCGCGTCAGCGTCAAGCCGCACGCCTCCCCGGTCTTCCACGCGATCCAATACCTCCTGGGCAACCTGGACCGCTCCTACCTCACCCGGCTGCGCGAGTTCGGCGGGCTGCAGTCCTACCCCAGCCGGACCAAAGACCCCGACGTCGTCGACTTCTCCACCGGCTCGGTGGGCCTTGGGCCGGCGGCGCCGCTGTTTGCCGCGGCGACGCGGCGGTATGTCGATGCGCACTTCGGGGAGCGCCCGGCAAGCCGGTTCGTCGCCCTGTTGGGTGACGCCGAGCTCGACGAGGGCAACATCTGGGAGGCGCTCGCCGACGACGCCACCACCGGCCTCGGCAACGTCATGTGGATCGTCGACTTCAACCGGCAGTCGCTCGACCGCGTGGTGCCCGGCATACGCATCAAGCAGTGGCGCGCGCAGTTCGAGGCGTCCGGTTGGCACGTCGTGGAGGTCAAGTACGGCCCCCTGCTCAAGGCCGCCTTCGGCGAGTGCCCGGAACTGGAGCGCTGGATCGACGACATGCCCAACGAGCGCTATCAATCGCTCTTCGGGCTCTCCGCGCAGGCGTTGCGCGACCGGTTCCTCGACGACGCCCCTGAGGCCGTCCGCGCCTACACCGCGTCGATGTCCGACGAGGCGCTGGCGACGCTGGCCACCGACCTGGGCGGGCATGACATCAGCTCGCTGCTCGCGGCGTACGCCGAGTGCGACGCCGAGACGACCCGGCCCAGCGTGGTCTTCGCCTACACGGTCAAGGGTTGGGGGCTGCCGATGGCCGGCAACCCGCGCAACCACTCCGCGCTCATGAGCGGCGACCAGATCACCGACCTGCGCCGGCGCGTGGGGCTGACCACCGAGGATGAGTGGGATCGCTTCGATCCAACCTCGCCGGCCGGCCAGTGGACGGGCGTCCGGGCCGCGCACCTCGAGCGGCCGGCGCCGACCGCCCGCCCCGTGATCGACGTGCCCACGCACACCGACTTCCGCTCCTCCAAGGCGATCTCGACGCAGGAGGCCTTTGGTCGGATCCTGGTCGGGCTCTCCCGTGACGAGGCCGTCGGCCGCCATCTCGTGACCACCGCACCCGACGTGGCGACGTCGACCAACCTCGCGGGCTTCATCAACCGCACCGGGGTTTTCGCGCCGACCGATCGGCGGCAGTGGAGCGAGGACCCGATGGTCAAGTGGGCCGAGAGCCCGGCCGGGCAGCACATCGAGCTCGGCATCTCGGAGATGAACCTCTTCCTCTTGCTCGGGCAGCTCGGCCTTTCGTGGGACCTGTCTGACCAGGTGTTGTTGCCGGTCGGCACCCTCTATGACCCCTTCGTGCTGCGGGGCTTGGACGCCTTCATCTACTCGGTCTATTCGGGTGCGCGGTTCGTCGTGGCCGGCACCCCGTCGGGCGTCACCTTGGCCCCCGAGGGCGGCGCACATCAGTCCACGATCACGGCGTCGGTCGGCATGGAGTTGCCGGGCGTGACGCTGCTGGAGCCGGCCTACGGTGTGGCGTTGGACTGGCTGCTGTGCAGCGCGATCGGCAACATCGCGGCGGCTGCTGCGGTGGGTGGTGGCAAGGCCGACGCCGTCGGCCACGTCGAGGACGGCTCCTACTACTTCCGGCTCACGACCCGGCCGATCGACCAGGCGCCGTTTGACGCCGCGCGCGAGCGGATCGGTGACGCGACGTTGCGCCGGCAGGTGTTGTCCGGGGCCTACCGGCTGCTCGACGCGGGCAGCGGAGACGGACCGACCGTGCAGATC
>JBAQXA010000388.1:0-2643 GCA_049299195.1 Nocardioides sp. | reverse complement strand
CGGGGAAGTAGCGGTAATCCTCCGCATCGGACTTCTCCCGCCCCGACGTCGTGATCGCGGTGTCCTCGTGGAAGTGCCGGGTCTCCTGCAGGATCCGTCCGCCCCCGCCCAACACGGCCGCGTGGCGGCGCATCTCAAAGCGCACCGCCCGCTCCACTGAGCGCAGCGAGTTGACGTTTTTGGTTTCCGTCCGCGTGCCGAGGGCAGCGCTGCCCTTGGGCGCCAGCGACAGGTTGACATCGCAGCGCAGCGACCCCTGCTCCATCCGCACGTCACTCACCCCGAGCCCGAGCAACAACTCGCGCAAGTGGGCGACATACGCCTTGGCGACCTCGGGGGCCTTGACGCCCGTGCCGAGAATCGGCTTGGTGACGATCTCGATCAGCGGGATGCCCGCGCGGTTGTAGTCCACCAGGGAGTAATCGGCGCCGTGGATGCGGCCGGTGGCACCACCCACGTGGAGGGACTTGCCGGTGTCCTCCTCCATGTGGGCGCGCTCGATCTCGATGCGATAGGTCTCGCCGTCGACCTCGACCTCGGTCCAGCCGTTGAACGCGATCGGCTCGTCGTACTGGCTGGTCTGGAAGTTCTTCGGCATGTCGGGATAGAAGTAGTTCTTGCGGGCGAAGCGGCACCACTCGGCAATCTCGCAGTTGAGGGCCAGCCCGATCCGGATGGCGGACTCCACCCCCTTCGCATTGACCACCGGCATCGCGCCCGGCAGCCCCAGGCAGGTCGGGCAGACCTGGCTATTGGGCTCGGCGCCGAACTCGGTGGCACAGCCGCAGAACATCTTCGATGCCGTGTTGAGCTCGACGTGGACCTCAAGGCCGAGTGCGGGGTCGTAGGTCGCCACGACCTCGTCGTAGTCGATGAGCGTCTCGGTCATCGGGTCGCCTCCTGTCCAGCGAGGGCCGTCGCTTGCGCAAGCAGCGGACCGCCCCAGCGCTCGGTCAACCGAGCCTCCAGGGCTGCCCCGACGTAGTAGCAGCGGTCGTCGGCCAGGGCGGGCGCGAGGATCTGGAAGCCCGCGGGCAATCCGTCCTCGGGGGCCAGACCGCTGGGCAGTGACAGCCCCGGCACCCCAGCCAGGTTGGCCGGGATCGTGGCCAGGTCGTTGAGATACATCGCGAGCGGGTCGTCGAGCTTCTCCCCCAGCTTGAAGGCGGTCGTGGGGGCGGTCGGGGACACCAGCACATCGGCCGCGCCGAAGGCCGCCTCGAAGTCGCGCGCGATGAGCGTGCGGACCTTCTGAGCCTGGCCGTAGTAGGCGTCGTAGTAGCCGCTCGACAGCGCATAGGTGCCCAAGATGATGCGGCGCTTCACCTCATCACCGAAGCCGGCTTCGCGGGTAGCCCGCATGACTTCCTCGGCGTTAGGGGCGTCGACCCCCTCGGGCAGCACCCGCAGCCCGTAGCGCATCGCGTCGAACTTCGCGAGGTTGCTCGACGCCTCGCAGGGCATGATCAGGTAGTAGGTCGCGAGCGCGTGCACGAAGTGCGGGCAGGAGACCTCGACAATCTCGGCTCCCGCCTCGACCAGCAGCGCGCAGGCGTCGTGGAAGGCAGCTAGCACGCCCGCCTGATAGCCCTCGCCACCGAGTTCGGTGATCACGCCGATCTTGAGTCCGGTCAGGTCGGCCGTGGCGCCGCGGCGCGCGGTCTCGGCCATCGACACCCACTCGCGATCGATGCTCGTGGAGTCGAGCGGGTCGTGTCCGCCGATCACGTCGTGGAGCAGCGCGGCGTCGAGGACGGTCCGCGTGACGGGGCCGGCCTGGTCGAGCGAGTTGGCCATCGCGACCAAGCCATAGCGCGAGATGCCGCCATAGGTCGGCTTCATGCCGACCGTGCCGGTGACCGCGGCCGGCTGCCGGATCGAGCCACCCGTGTCGGTGCCGATGGCCAGCGGGGCCTCATAACCCGCCACGGCTGCCGCCGAGCCGCCGCCGGAACCGCCCGGGATCCGGTCCAGATCCCACGGATTGCGGGTCGGGCCGTAGGCCGAGTGCTCGGTCGAGGAGCCCATCGCGAACTCGTCCATGTTGGTCTTGCCGAGGATCGGCAACCCGCCGGCCTTCAGGCGCTGCACGACCGTGGCGTCGTACGGCGGGATCCAGCCCTCCAGGATGCGCGAGCCGCAGGTCGTGGGCAGACCGCGCGTCGCCAGCACGTCCTTGACGGCAATCGGGACGCCGTCGAGGGCCGAGGCCGGCTCTCCGGCCGCACGCCGCCGATCCGAGGCCTCCGCCTGGGCGAGGGCTCCTTCACCGTCGACCTGCAAGAAGGCATGGAGTCGGTCGTCGACCGCCGCGATCCGGTCGAGCGCCGCCTGGGTGAGCGCGACCGAGGTCGTCTCACCGTTGCCGAGCGCTTCGGCGGCCGCCGCGGCAGTCTGGGTGATCAAGTCGCTCACTGCTCCTCCCCCAAGATGCGCGGGACGCTGAAGCGGCCCTCTTCGGCTGCGGGCGCTCCGCTCAGCGCCTCGGCCTGGGTGAGTCCGGCCCGCACCCGGTCCTCGCGGAAGACGTTGACCAGCGGCAGCGCGTGCGAGGTCGGTGGGATGTCGTCGGAGGCCACCGCGCTGATCGCGGCGACCGACGTCAAGATCACCGACAACTGGGGCGCGAGGAGGTCCAGTTCG
>JBAQXA010000387.1:0-2123 GCA_049299195.1 Nocardioides sp. | reverse complement strand
GGGCCACGGCGTCGGCGTGCGCTTTGTTGGCAGACTCTCGCCGCTGAGTCGCGTCGTTGCGCGCTCGCTCGATCTCGGCGGCGGCCTGCTCCTCGGCCGACGTGCGCACGGCGTTGACGTGGCTCTGGGTCTCGGTCATGAGCAACTGCACGGCGCGATCGGCTTCAGCCCGACCGGAGCGCTCAAACTCCGCCAGCTCCGCCGTCACCCGCTCGCGCTCGGCGGCCAACTCGGCGCGGAGTCGCTCGGCCTCCTTCTGGACCTCGGCGGTCAGCTTGGCGGCGCCCGTCTCGGCGGCTTCTCGCTCAAGCCGGGCCGACTCGCGTTCGGCCTCGGCCGCGGTGCGGGCATCGCCCAGCATCGTGTCGCGATCGAGTCCGGCCTGCTTCATCAGCAGAGCCGCCTGCTCGCCCGCGTCGGCAATGAGGCCGCGGCCGTGCTCGGCGGCGTTGGCCATCCGCGCCTTGGCTTGCTCAAGGGCCCGCTCGGCTTCGGCGTGCAGCGCGACCGAACGCTCCTTGAGCTCGGCCGCGAGGGCACGGTCGGCGCGCGCCTGATCGGCGAGTGTGGTGGCCTCGGCCTGGGCGTGCGCCACCAGCTCGTCGGCGACGACTTGGGCCCGCAAAAGCAGGGTGTTAGCCGATTGCGGCTCGGGGTTCGGGGAGACCGCGACGACGGCAGCCTGAGGCGCGCGCTCGTCAGTATCGGTCTGCGCGGGTCGGCGTCCAGTGTCAGATGGAGCGCCAACCCCCACCCGGAGGGCATCCATGGGGCCCATCCTGACAGATCGAACGCGGCACTATAAAGCTCGCGACGGCTCCAGTTGTGCAGAAACGCCGAATTGCCCGCACCCCGGGTGACGAGGTACCGCGGTTAGGCTGCGGGGCAGCAACCCTGCCGCTCTCGAGGTGGCGCCACCCGGACCATCGGCCGAGAATTGAGGGAATCCATGACGGAACAACCCGCGCCCTACGGCACCGGCCCCGCGAGGGCCGCATCAGGCGATACGACCGGCAACGCAGCCGCGCCGATCCGGCGGATCCGCACCCATCACCTGCGGGAGATGAAGCAGCGGGGCGAGCGCTTCGCGATGCTGACGGCATACGAGCAATATGCGGCTCAAACCTTCGACGAGGCCGGCATTGAGGTGCTGCTCGTGGGCGACAGCGCCTCCAACAACGTCCTGGCCAACGAGACCTCGCTGCCCATCACCGTGGACGAGCTGATCCCGATGGTGCGCGCGGTCACCCGGAGTGTCCGGCGGGCGCTGGTTGTCGCCGATCTGCCGTTCGGCTCCTACCAAGGGAGTCCCGAGCAGGCCTTCCACACCGCGGTGCGCTTCATGAAGGAGGCCGGCGCGCACGCGGTCAAGCTCGAGGGCGGCTTGCCGATGGTGCCGCAGGTCAAGCTGCTCACCGATGCCGGCATCCCCGTCATGGCGCACATCGGGTTCACCCCCCAGGCCGAGCACAACCTCGGCGGCTACCGGGTCCAAGGGCGCGGCGACGCCGGCGACCGCGTCGTGGCAGAAGCCCAGGCGCTCGAAGCCGCCGGCGCGTTTGCCGTGGTGATGGAGATGGTGCCGGGTGATGTCGCCGAGCGAGTCACAGCGGCGGTCTCGATGCCCACGATCGGCATCGGTGCGGGGCTCGGATGCGACGCGCAGGTGCTCGTGTGGCAGGACGCATTCGGGCTGCGCACCGGGAGGATGGCGAAGTTCGTCAAGCAGTACGCCGACCTCCACAGCACGCTGCTGGCCGCCGCCAAGACCTTCGGTGACGAGGTGCGTGACGGCAGCTTCCCCGGACAAGAGCACACGTTCTAACCCAGGCCCAGGCTGCTGGGGGCCGGGCGGCTAGCGGTCGGGCCAACAACGGTGGTGTTCTCTGCGCCCGTGCGGCAGGATCGCAAGAGAGGACCGTTGAGAGGAGCCTGCAGATGACCGAGACACCCACCCCTGAGCCGAGCGAAGCCGCCGCAGCCAGCCCCGCCCCCGCCAAGAAGGCGCCAGCCAAGCGAGCGCCCGTCAAGCGCACACCAGTGAAGCGGGCACCCGCCACGCAGGCAGCCACCAAGCAGGCAGTCGCTAAGCAAGCACCGGCGAAGAAGGCACCGGTCAAGCG
>JBAQXA010000386.1:0-8202 GCA_049299195.1 Nocardioides sp. | reverse complement strand
GCGGTGGTCTCGCCTGCCGAGCGCGCCCGCGCCACCTGGGAGCTTGTGCGCGCCGAGCTTGCCGAGGCGGGGATCGAGCCGAAGACGATCATCGACGACGACGTCTACACCTTCGGTGCCGGCCGGCTGCTCCGCGTGGTTCGCGCCTTCCCGGAGCGCTGGCAGACCGTGGCCCTGGTCGGGCACAACCCGGCGATGGAGGAGCTCCTGCAGACGCTGACCGGTTGTGGGCTCGGGATGCCGACCTCGGCGGTGGCGGTGATCGATCTGCCCGGTGAGTGGCAGCGGGTGGGTGACTCCCCGGCATACCTCGTGGCGCATGGGCGCCCGCCGGTTGAGTCATTGACTGCGCCCGCGGGGATCAGCGCTGGGTGAAGGGCCGGGGCCGGCCTACCCCTCCGAGTCGAACAGGCGGCGGCCGGCCGTCGGCACGTGGTCGATCTCTGCGCGGCGCTGAGCATTGCGGTGGCGCGTGCTTGCGAGCATGAGGGTGAGACTGCCAAGGAAGACCATGCCAAGAGCCACTGAACCGATGCCGGCGACTGCCTCCCAGCCTGTGGTCGCTGCGCCGGTGGGGTCGGCGAGAGTCACGGCTCCCTCGACCCAGAGCACGTGAAGAGTTGGCATCGGTGCTGGTCACTCTCTCTCAGGAATACCGACAAGCCATGGAAACCGATCGGTTTTCACAACCATAGCCTTTGGCTTGTGTGGCCGCAAGCGACGTGTGTTCTCCGGCGCCTGCGCTAGGTCTCTGCGCGGGCCCTGGTAGCGATACGGACGCCTAGGTCGTCGAGTTCGTCGGAGAGGGCGCAGGTCACCCATACCTGGCGGCGCGCAGCCCGTTGGGTGAGAGGTCGGATGACTCCGGCGTCGTGGAGCCGACTGATCGCGGCATATGCGCTCGAGGACGGCCGTTCCAGGCGCCCCTCGACGTCCTCGGCCGTGAATACCGGGTCGTCCAGCAACGTGTCGATCAGGGCGGATGCGGCGCTCCCACCTCGTGGGTTCATCGCTGCGGATCGCCACTGAGACGGCATCTCCGCCAGTCGCCGGGCTGTGGTGCCGGCTTCCTCGGCGGCGATCGCCGCGCCACGGGCGAAGGAGGCCAACAGCGGTCCGACGTCTCCGGCGCGGTAGGAATCGAGGGCGTCGAAGTAGTCCTGGCGGCGCGCAACGATGGCCGAGGCGAGCGGGATCACGACCCGGCGGGTCACGCCACGCCGCCGAAGGATGGTGTTGATGAGGGCACGCCCGATACGTCCGTTCCCGTCGGTGTAGGCGTGAATCGACTCAAACTGTGCGTGCACGATGGCGGCTTGGGTGAGCACGCCGATGTCGTTCCGATTGGCGAAGGCGACGAGGTCGTCGAGGTAGCTGGCGAGGGTGCGTGCTGGGGGAGGGATGTAGACGGCGCCGCGTGGGGAGTGGTCTGAGCCGTCGATCCAGTTCTGCATATTGCGTGGGCGCCCAGCAAAGGTCACCTCGCGAGGATCGTCGGCCATGAGGAGCGCGTGAGCTCGATGCAATGAACCCACGGTCAAGGAGCCGCCACCATTTACGCCGCCACTATTAACAGAGTCGACCAACTCGATCAGGGCGCTGGCTGAAGCCACCATTGAGGTGGCCGCCGGGTTGGAGCGGTTGCCGTGCAACGCGCGTGCGAACTCGTCGACGGATGCCTCGATGCGCTCGATTTTGGACGAGGCGACGGACTCGGCCCGAACGAGCAGTGTCGACAGGGAGGCAAGATGGTGGCCCTCGGTTGCGTCAAGGGTGGCGATCTTCCGCAGTGCATCGTCGCTCGCTGCCGCGACAGAGGAGGGAATTGCGGGCGCGAGATCGGCGATGTGTGGCGGCAGCGAGACCGTGATCTCGGCCAGAGTGCGGTCCTCGCGGGTGCCGCCGCGCACTGTCTGCCGCCATGGCTCCAGGGCGGAGCGATGCGCCGGGAGGGCGACTGCGTGCTGAGCAGGGTCTCGGGTCATAACTCGGAAGATTGTAGACATGATTCCTAGTTAGAGCATATAAGTCGGAATCAGAAGCATTGCTCTCCGAGGCGCTGGAGGAGTCCTGGATCGGGCCGCACTCCTAGTGCCGTGCGTTGCGGCACTAAGCGGACAACCTCGACCCCGGCTAGCACTCCCTAGGCCTGAGTGCTAACGTCTGATCTGGCACTCTCGACCTGTTAGTGCCAGCGCTTGCACCAGTGGTGCGACCCCCGCGACGGCGCACCACCAGCGCAAGCACGAACGTGCCGGGCTTGCCCGGATCGGCGGACACGAGTCCGTCATACCTGTCAGAGACAAGTGCAGAAAGTGGAGGTCGATCCAGTGTCGATCAACATCAAGCCCCTCGAGGACCGCATCGTCGTGAAGCCGCTCGACGCCGAGCAGACCACGGCCTCCGGCCTGGTCATTCCCGACACCGCCAAGGAGAAGCCCCAGGAGGGCGAGGTCTTGGCGATCGGTCCCGGTCGCATCGACGACAAGGGCAACCGCGTGCCGCTCGACGTTGAGGTCGGCAACAAGGTGATCTACAGCAAGTACGGCGGCACCGAGGTCAAGTACGGCGGCGAGGAGTACCTCATCCTTTCCGCCCGCGACGTGCTCGCGGTGGTGGGCTGACCCAGAATCCCCGCCGGCAGCGTTGTCGTTAGTCGCAGTGCGTGAAGCACTGCTCCCGCCTCCGCCTTGCCGGCGGGGCCCTGGATCACCCCACCCCTCGCGATCCAACTGAAAGAGATTGAGACATGCCCAAGATTTTGGAGTTCGACGAGTCCGCTCGTCGCTCGCTCGAGCGCGGTGTTGACGCGCTCGCCAACGCGGTCAAGGTGACCCTCGGTCCCAAGGGCCGCTACGTCGTCCTCGACAAGAAGTGGGGCGCCCCCACGATCACCAACGACGGTGTCACCGTCGCGCGTGAGATCGAACTGGACGACCCGTTCGAAAACCTCGGTGCGCAGCTCACCAAGGAGGTCGCCACCAAGACCAACGACGTGGCCGGCGACGGCACGACGACGGCGACCGTCCTTGCTCAGGCGATGGTGCACGAGGGGCTGCGCGCAGTGGCCGCTGGCATCAACCCGATGGGCCTCAAGCGCGGCATGGACACCGCCGCCGAGGCGATCAGCGACGCCCTGCTCGAAGCCGCCCGTGAGGTCGAGTCGCGTGAGGACATGGCCGCTGTGGCGACCGTCTCCAGCCGCGACGAGCACATCGGCGACCTGCTCGCCGAGGCCTTCGACAAGGTCGGCAAAGACGGCGTGATCACGGTCGAGGAGTCCAACACCATGGGCACCGAACTCGAGTTCACCGAGGGCATGCAGTTCGACAAGGGCTACCTGTCGCCCTACTTCGTGACCGACCCGGAGTCGATGGAGGCCGTCCTCGACGATCCCTACATCCTGCTTCACCAGGGCAAGATCTCGGCGATCGGTGAGCTGCTCCCGCTGCTGGAGAAGGTCATCAAGTCCGGCAAGCCGCTGTTCATCCTCGCCGAGGATGTCGAGGGCGAGGCGCTGTCGACCCTGGTCGTCAACAAGATTCGCGGCACCTTCCACGCTGCTGCGGTCAAGAGCCCCGCGTTCGGCGATCGCCGCAAGGCGATGATGCAGGACATCGCGACCCTCACCGGTGGCCAGGTCATCGCTCCCGAGGTCGGTCTCAAGCTCGACCAGGTCGGCCTGGATGTGCTCGGCACCGCGCGCCGCGTCGTGATCACCAAGGACAACACCACCGTCGTTGACGGTGGCGGTTCGGCCGACGAGGTTGCCGGTCGGGTCAACCAGATCAAGGCCGAGATCGAAAACTCCGACTCCGACTGGGACCGCGAGAAGCTGCAGGAGCGGCTGGCCAAGCTGGCCGGTGGCGTCTGCGTGATCAAGGTCGGCGCCGCCACCGAGGTGGAGCTGAAGGAGAAGAAGCACCGCATCGAGGACGCCGTCTCCGCGACGCGCGCCGCGATCGAAGAGGGCATCGTCCCCGGCGGTGGCTCCGCGCTGATCCACGCCGCCTCTGTGCTTGAGGGTGACCTCGGGCTCACCGGCGACGAGGCCGCGGGGGTGCGCATCGTCCGCAAGTCGGTCGATCAGCCGCTGCGTTGGATCGCCGAAAACGGCGGCGTCAACGGCGCCGTCATCGTGTCCAAGGTTCGCGAAGCAGGCCCGGGCA
Source organism: Nocardioides sp. (assembly GCA_049299195.1). Taxonomy (GTDB): domain Bacteria; phylum Actinomycetota; class Actinomycetes; order Propionibacteriales; family Nocardioidaceae; genus Nocardioides. The sequence goes on along the minus strand of JBAQXA010000386.1, from coordinate 4,033 downwards.
CCGGCTACAACGCCGCCACCGGCGAGTACGGCGACCTGGTTGCTCAGGGCGTCCTCGACCCGGTCAAGGTGACCCGCTCGGCCCTGATCAACGCCGCCTCGATCGCCGGGATGCTGCTGACCACCGAAACTCTGGTGGTCGACAAGCCCGAGGAGGAGGCTCCGGCCGCCGCAGGTGGCGGTCACGGGCACGGTCACGGCCACTAGTTCCACCCCGCGTTTAGTTCCACCCGCTTGGCCAGATAGTCCAGCGACCAGAGGTCGCTGGACTATCTGCGTCTCGGGCCCGCTTCGGTGGGCGCTAGGGGAGGGGCGAGACCGCGGTGAGGATCGCCATACCCAACGCCGCGACCACAAACAGCCAGGGAGTGGCCGCCGCGATAAAGCGGGTGGCCCTCGGCTGTGCATCGCCGCGTAGCGGGTCCAGCACTGGCTCGGCGTCGCCGCGACCGAAGACGACCGAAGTGATCAGGCACGCCGCAACGACTGCGCCCGCGGCCCAGAGTGGCACGTGTAGTGCCGGCCCAGCCAGGCTTCCCAGCGCGAAGGCCGCCGTCCCGGCCAGAGCGAAGCCGGCCATAGCCAGCCAGCGGTGCTGCACGAGGCGGGCGCCCGCCCGGGCGATCACCGCGACGACACCGATGATGACCAGGCACGACGCCACCACGCCCCAAGGGATCTCAACGCGCTCGCCCGTGCGCCAACCGACGACGGTTGGGCCGGTGAGGAGCAGGCCGATCAGGCCCGCCAAAGACGGCAGGATCGCCCAGAGGAGTGCTGTCGGCGTGGCTCGCTCGGACTCCTCCGGAGAGAGTGGGATGGCTCGGGCATAGTCGCCCGGCTCGCCAAACGCAGCCGTCGGATCCTCGCCGCTTTCGGCGCAGTGCGCGTCGGCTTCAGCCAGCAGGTCACCGATCCGGCTGCCGGTGGCGCCGCGGGCGCGCAGCTCCAGCATGAAGGCGTCGCGCCACCCCGAGTCGAGGTGCGGATAGGTCTGATCCAGGGCGTTCATTGGTGTCCTCCCGGTTGGTGTGCTGACAACAGGCTGGTGACGCTGTCGGTGAAGTCCCCCCAGTGCGCGCTCTGCTCGGCGAGGGCAGCACGCCCGGAGTCGGTGACGAGGTAGTACTTGCGCCCGGGGCCGCCCTCTCCTTGACGCCACTCGGTGGTGACATGTCCGGCCTCCTCAAGGCGGCCCAGGAGGGGATAAAGCGTGCCGCCCTTGACCGACCCGAGCCCATGCTCGGCAAGGGCGACCGAGATCGCGTAGCCGTAGGTCGGCCGGGCGGCCACGATGTGCAGGACGGCCAGGCTGAGGACTCCGCGGAGCCATTCGGTCGGAAACGCGGCCGGTTGCATGGTCCTGGTCACCTCCTTACTAGTCAGGCTTTCTGTCTAGATAGTAAGGCAATCTAGTCAGGCTGTCTAGTTAGTTGCGCGGGAAGGAAAACCGATCGCCAAGGTCGCCAACCAACGCGGGGCCGTCCGCGTCTCACGAGGTATGCCGCGCCTCGTCGTCTTGGTGACGCTCTGCCTGACCGCCCTCGCGGGGTGCTCAACCGCCCCGCCTTCGCCCTCGCCAGCCCCGAGCCGCTCCCACTCCGCCCCGGACCAACCTCTGGACCCACCGCTGGACCCGCTGCGGCCAGAGCGAATCGAGGTCGCGGGGACTCCGGGCGCCTTCGTCCGCGGCAAGGTGATCCATCTCCCGTCGGGCGAGCGCATCCGGGTGCGGCTGGCGACGTGTCGGCCCTGGTCGGTCGCGGCAGTCACGCGCAATCTCGGGGGCTTCATCGTGGCCGACACCTGCGTCTTCGAGGGCACCCTGGGGATCCACCGCCTCGACGCGCAGGGCCGGGTCCTCGGCTCGTGGATCTCCACCGGCCCCGCACTGCCCGGACCCGGCGGGCCACATGGTCCGGCGGCCTGGGTCAGCGTTACCCCGCCCGAGTCCGGACTGACCATCCCTGCGCGAGTCCACATCGGCGGCCGTTCCCAAGAGATCCACGCGACCGAGCGCGTGAGCATCATCAGCTTCGACGGGACCACGGTGGTCTATGAGACGCCGGTGCGGCGTGCGTCTGGCAAGTGGGTCGTGCGGCGATTCGCGACCGACCTCTCCTCACCACCCACTCGGCTTTCGGTCAGTGGGTGAGCCCGAGCTCCAGCCCCGTAGACTCCCGGGCATGGAGGTGCCGGAGAAGTTCGCCACGCTGGGACTGACGTATGACGACGTGTTGCTGTTGCCGGGCTACTCCGACTTGGCGCCGGCCGACATCGACACCACCACCAAACTGACCCGCGAGCTGAGCCTCAAGGTGCCGCTGATCTCGGCGGCGATGGACACCGTGACCGAGTCGCGGATGGCGATCGCGATGGCGCGCCAAGGCGGGCTCGGGGTCCTGCACCGCAACCTCTCGATCGAGGATCAGGCCTATCAGGTCGACCTCGTCAAGCGCACCCAGACGGGCCGAATCACCAACCCGGTGACGATCGGCCCCGACGCCACCTTGGAGCAACTCGACGAGTTGTGCGGCGAATACCGCATCTCCGGGCTGCCCGTGGTCGACGCCGACAACCGGCTGCTCGGCATGATCACCAACCGCGACCTGCGCTTCACTCCCGTTGCCGAGTGGGCCACCACCAAGGTCGACGAGGTCATGACGCCGATGCCACTGGTGACCGCGCCGGTCGACATCTCGCGCGACGAAGCCACCGCGATCCTGCGCCAGCACAAGCGTGAGCGGTTGCCCCTGGTCGACGAGCAAGGGCGGCTCTCCGGGCTCATCACGGTCAAGGACTTCGTCAAGTCCGAGCAATACCCCAACGCGTCCAACGACAACCAGGGCCGGCTGATGGTGGGCGCCGCGATCGGCTACTTCGGCGACGCCTGGCTGCGCGCGACCACCCTGATCGAAGCCGGCGTCGATGTGCTCGTCGCCGACACCGCACACGGGCACGTGCGGATGCTCCTGGAGATGGTCGAGCGGCTGAAGACCGATCCGGCCACCAAGCACGTCCAGGTCATCGGCGGCAACGTCGCCACCCGCGCCGGCGCGCAGGCCTTCGTCGACGCCGGGGCCGACGCGGTCAAGGTGGGCACCGGCCCGGGATCGATCTGCACGACGCGCATCGTCACCGGCGTCGGCGTACCCCAGATCACCGCGATCTACGAGGCGTCGCTTGCCTGTGCGCCCGCGGGCGTCCCGGTCATCGCCGACGGCGGCATGCGGCATTCGGGCGAAATCGCCAAGGCGCTGGTCGCCGGAGCGGACGCCGTCATGCTCGGTTCGCTTCTCGCGGGCTGCGAGGAGTCCCCGGGCGAGCTGGTCTTCGTCAACGGCAAGCAATACAAGGCCTACCGCGGGATGGGCTCGCTGGGCGCGATGAGCAGCCGCGGCAAGAAGTCCTACTCCAAGGACCGCTACTTCCAGGCCGAGGTCACCAGCGATGACAAGTTGGTGCCTGAAGGCATCGAGGGCCAGGTCGCCTACCGCGGGCAACTGTCGGCAGTGGCCTACCAACTCGTCGGCGGCCTCAATCAGTCGATGTTCTATGTCGGCGCCCGCACGATCCCCGAGCTCAAGCAGAACGGCCGGTTTGTCCGGATCACCTCCGACTCGCTGACCGAGTCACACCCCCACGGCGTCCAAATGACGGTCGAAGCCCCCAACTACACAGGCCGGTGAGTCGCCCGTGACCCGCTCTCGCGTCACCCAGATCGCCATGGGCCTGGTCGCCAGCGTCCTGCTGGTCGGGTGCGGCTCGGCACCCCGCCTGCCGGATGAGAACGAACCGGAGACCAAGGCCGACGCCCAACGGGTCGCCGACGTCGTGGCCGCCGACATGGAGGCCAAGGACAAGAGCGCGGGCGGATCGGTGGGCACGTGGCTCTGCCTGGCCACCCTGCTTGGCCGCGACGGTGACGCCCTCCTCGCGGCGGTCAACTGCACCGGCACCTACCCCGACGCCCCGGATGCGTCGGGCTTCGCGGGGCCGGTGCGCGTCGAGGGCGCCGACGTGCGCTACGCCAA
>JBAQXA010000385.1:0-3483 GCA_049299195.1 Nocardioides sp. | reverse complement strand
TCCTGGAGGGTGACGAGGCCAGCGGCTTCCAGGGCGCGCAGGTGGTAGTTGACGCGCTGGCGCGGCAGGCCGAGTTTGGCGGCGAGCGAGGTCGCGGAGCCGGGGGTGGCGAGTTCGGCGAGGAGGCGGGCGCGGGTCGGATCGAGCGCGGCGAGCGCCCGGTCGGGCGACTCGAGCACCTCCACGTCGTACATGGGGGGAGTCTGGCATTTGACAAGAATCCCTGTCAATAGCTCGCGACAGCGAGCGAAGGCGGCTGCGACGGGTCGATTCCCGTAGCATGCGGACAGTGAGCGTCCCCAATGTCCTGGCCACTCGGTATGCCGGGGCCGACCTCGCCGAGCTCTGGTCACCCGAGCACAAGATCGTCCTTGAACGGCGCCTGTGGATCGCGGTCCTGCGCGCCCAGCGCGATCTTGGAGTCGACGTACCGGACGGCGTCATCGAGGCCTATGAGGCCGTCATCGAACGGGTCGACCTGGCTTCGATTGCAGCGCGCGAGCGGGTCACGCGGCACGACGTGAAGGCGCGCATTGAGGAGTTTTGCGCGCTCGCCGGGCACGAGCACATCCACAAGGGGATGACCTCGCGCGACCTGACCGAAAACGTGGAGCAGTTGCAGATCCGCGACTCGCTGCGGGTCGTGCGGCAGCGCGTGGTGGCGACTTTGGCGCGACTGGCGCGGCTCGCGGCCGAGCATGAGGCGACCGTCATGGCCGGGCGCTCGCACAATGTCGCGGCGCAGGCGACGACGCTCGGGAAGCGGTTTGCGAGCGCCGCGGACGAGCTGTTGCTGGCCCTCGACCGGGTCGATGACCTCATCGCGCGCTATCCGCTGCGCGGCATCAAGGGGCCGATGGGCACGGCGCAGGACATGTTGGACCTGCTGGGCGGTGATGCCGCCAAGCTGGCCGAGCTCGAACGCCGCGTTGCCAGCCACCTCGGCTTCGAGCGGGTGCTCGACAGCGTTGGGCAGGTGTACCCGCGGTCGCTGGACTTCGACGTCGTGGCGGCCCTCGTGCAGGTGGCGGCCGGGCCGTCTAGCCTGGCGACGACGATCCGGCTGATGGCGGGGCACGAGCTGGTGACCGAGGGGTTCCAGGAGGGTCAGGTCGGCTCGTCGGCGATGCCGCACAAGATGAACACGCGTTCGTGTGAGCGGGTCAACGGGCTCGCCGTCGTGCTGCGCGGGCACCTGTCGATGGTCAGCGAGCTGGCCGGGGACCAGTGGAACGAGGGCGACGTCTCGTGCTCGGTCGTACGCCGCGTGGCGCTGCCGGATGCGTTCTTCGCCCTCGACGGATTGTTCCAAACGTTTTTGACGGTGCTCGATGAGTTCGGCGCCTTCCCGGCGGTGATCCAGCGGGAGCTCGATCGCTACTTGCCGTTCCTCGCGACGACCAAGGTGTTGATGGCCGCGGTCCGGGCGGGCGTCGGCCGGGAGGCCGCGCACGAGGCGATCAAGGAGCACGCGGTCGCGGTGGCGCTGGACCTGCGCGCGGGAGCGGCGCGCAACGATCTCTATGAGCGGCTAGCGGCGGATTCGCGGCTCGGATTGAGCCTGGAGGCGTTGTCCGCCCTGGCCGCCGAGCCGCTGGCCTTCGTCGGGGCGGCGCAGGCGCAGGTGGCTGCCGTGGTCGGGAAGGTCGAGGCCGTGGTGGCCCGCGACCCGGACTCCGCGGCATACCGTCCGGGCGCGATTGTCTGACTCACGCCTGGGGGGCGGTGTGGTGCGCGGGCGGCATATCCTCACGGCCGCGTCCCCATGAGCCCCACGTGCCCCACTGGGCGTCTGCGACGACGAAGCCCCCGCTGCGGCAGTCCCGGGCCGACCGGGTCCTGCCAGCGGGTGGGACCTCGTGGGGTCTGGTGGTCGACACCGTCTCCTTGGCGGCGCTGCCGGACCGAACCGGGGCCTTTGATGTCTCGACAACCCGGCACACCTACGACCGGCGGGAACGCCGCGGACCCGACACTGCCGACGTGGCGACTAGGACCTACGACGAGACCGGGGTCCCGCAGACCTTGTCGTACAAGAACGGCGCCACCGACCTGGCTGGGTTCACCAACACCACCGACCCCTTCGAGTCGGGAAGTCGGTGCTGATTCGATTCTGGGTCACGGGGATATCCAGGAAGAACAAGGGCGAGCTTGGGACTTTGTACTGCTACGGGTACACGAAATGCCCAAATGGGTACTCAAATTTGTCGACTAGCGTGCTAAACTCCGCGCATATCAATTCCACCCCAATGGTAATGGGGCAAGCTGGCCTTTGGGGGGCGATCAGATGAGCGTTTCAATTAGCCGCCTGCATCAGGCGCTAGAGTCTCTTGTTGGCAGCCGTCCTAACAGTGTGGTCTTCGACGTGCGGAGGGTTGCTGACGAAGCAGTCTTCATGTGTAAGTGGCTGCCTTGCCCCTACATATTTGGCGTGCCACTGCACCTGAAGCAAGTCGCCGCAAAACTCCATGGTGTTGACGAGTTGGAGGACTGGTGCCGGTCGGTCCAGTTGTGGCTGTGGGAGGAGGTGCAGAGCAATCTCCGTTTCCGTGCTAGTCGGCGCCGCGTGGATGACTACATAGAACTGCGAAAACCGGGATGGCCACAGATTCCCGACTTCACCTTCGAAGTGATTGAGTCTCGGCCCGGCCCCGCATCAGCAATGAAATTCGAGGGGAGACTCAGAGCGGCGATGGCACGTGATGGACTCGACGCAGAGGCGGCATTGCAATCTTGTCGGTCGGCGCCGCTGAGTGCGTGGGTGGTGGGCTACGCGGACAACGAGACGGCACTCCCCTTCATGACCCAGGCAGTTACTATCTGGGATGGAAACGGCCCCGCAGAACTGGTGTTCACCGAGCGTGCCCCCGGTTCGAAGGTTACTCAACTGATTGAGACTATTCGAGCGGTGCTTCACGTCTCAGCCGATGCCGGCGTCCTGAGCGTGTGCACACGGCTCGAAGTGCCGCACTACCCAATTCTCGGATTCGAACGAAATGTTGACGGCAGCCTGAGTGTCGAGACTACCTTTTTGCAGAGCGACCCCTCTTCTGTTGAACAGCTTCTCAAGTCGGGATTATGACTCGACCCCGACCATTAGCCCGGGTCGTTCATGTGACCGGGGTGTGTTCGGCGCCAACGCCACGCTCAAGTCTGAAGACCCCCCTTTAGCTGTAGGCGTCTTGTCGCGCAGCTCATGTGCGCATCACTGTTCGGCGGGCGGCCCGAACATAATCTCCACTGCTCAGGACCCCCACCCCGTGCATTTGACGGCCAACCAGGGAATCCGACCCCCGGCTACATCCCCTGCGGCGCGGGGGTGAGGCGGGACGCGAAGAGGTCGATCTCGGCCGCGGGTGCTCGGCTGCGGTGACCACTCGGCATACCGCCCTTCCGCTTCCCCATGAGTCCCACACGCCCCACTGAGCGGGCAATCTTGGCGCTTAGCCCGGGAAGTTTTGCCTGCTGGCCGGGCAATTTGAC
>JBAQXA010000384.1:0-3300 GCA_049299195.1 Nocardioides sp. | reverse complement strand
CCCGGGTGGTGAGCGTGACCTGCGGCGCCGCGGCGAAGGCGTCGTCGTAGGCCATCGACTCGGCGGTCGCGCGGGTGCAGATCACCCCGATGCGCCCCGAGTGGCTGGCCGCGACCGCCCGCCTGGTCGCCGGGAGAATCACCTCGACCACAGGCACGCGATAGCGCTCGCGGGCGTCTCGCAAGACGGCCGCGCTGGCCGAGTTGCACGCGATGACCAAGGCCTTGACGCCGCGGTCGACCAGATGGTCGAGACACTCCAGCGCGTACTCGCGGACCTCGGCAATCGGCTTGGGCCCGTAGGGCTGCCGGGCGGTGTCGCCCACGTAGATCAGCGACTCGTGCGGGAGCTGGTCAATCACCGCGCGGGCGACGGTGAGTCCGCCGAAACCGGAGTCGAAAATCCCGATCGGAGCACTCGGATTCGAGTCCGGCCAGGGGCCCGTCGGCGACGCCACGGAGACAGATTAGACGCCGAGGGGTGGCTAAGGTGGTCAGCGTGTCCCGGATCACGTCGCGCCTCCTTGCCCTGCCCCTCGCCCTCTTGGCACTGGTTGCCTCGCTGACAGTCGCACTAGTGGGGACCGGATTGCTCGTGCCGGCTCATGCCGACGACGCCGACGACGAGCACGTCCGAGCCGTGCTCACGATCTCGGTCGATGGCTTCAACCCGAAGGCGATCAAGGCGCTGGGCGAGGCACGGACACCGACGATTCACCGGCTGATGGCAGAGGGGGCCTTCACCCTCAAGGCGCGCACCGAATACGAGAGCACCTCGACCTTGCCCAACCACACGGGCATGCTGACCGGGCTGCCGGTGAGCGGGTCCAACGGACACCACGTGGACTTCAACGAGGACAACGGATCGACCGTGCAGGCCGAGGCCGGCCGGAGCGTCGGGTCGGTGCTCAACCGGGTGCACACCCAGATCGGCTCGACGGCGATGTTTGTCGGCAAGAGCAAGTTCGACCTGTTGCAGCGGTCGTTCGGCCCGGCCATCGACCAGTACACCCGGCTCGGCGACAACGACAAGCTCACCGATGCCGTGATCGCCGACCTGCAGGCCAACCGACGAGCCTTCACGTTTGTGCATCTGTCGGCACCGGACGGCGCCGGGCATGAGTTCGGCTACATGAGCCAGCCCTACCTCGACGCGATCGCCGCCACCGATGCGCGGATCGGGCGGATCTTGGCGGCCGTGACCGCGGATGCCTGGATGCGCAAACACCTCGTCGTGATCGTGACCTCCGACCACGGCGGACTGGGCACCTCCCACGCCGATGAGACGCTGCGGGTCAACTACCGCATCCCCTTCATTGTCTGGGGAGCCCGGGTCGAGCGGGCCAGGCTGTATCGGATCAACCCGCACCTCGCCAACCCCGGCAAGAGCCGGCCCGGCTACTCCGGCGCGCAGCCGGTGCGCAACGGCATGGTCGCCAACCTCGTCACCGATCTGCTTGACGCGAGCCGGGTCAAGGGCAGCTTCTTCAACCGCAAGCGGAAGCTCACCGTCTTCCGGCCGTAGGCGGGCGAGCGGGCGGCATACCGGAGCGGGAATAAGTGCCCGCTCGCCGGTTTAGTCGAAGAGTTTGGGTTGGGGAGGGCCGAGGGCGGGGTCGACGCCGTCGAAGAGGCTGCTCACCGACTCGCCGGCGTGAATCCGGGCGACGGCTTCGGCGAAGAGGCCAGCCACCGAGAGCACCTTGAGCTCGGGCCAGCCCTTAGGCGCCGGCACGCTGTCGGTGGTCACGACCTCGGTGATCATCGGATGACCGCGCAGGCGCTCGACCGCCTTGCCGACGAACAACCCGTGGGTGCAGGCGACCGCCGCCCCCGTCGCGCCCTGATCGGCGAGCCGATCGAGCAACTCGACGATCGATCCACCCGTCGCAATCTCATCGTCGAGCACGATCGCCCGCTTGCCTCTCACATCACCCACGATCGCGTCGATCACCACCCGATCGTCGGCGAGCCGCTGCTTGCTGCCCGCGGCCACCGGGAGCCCCAGCAGGCGCGCGAACTGGGTCGCGGTCTTCGCGTTGCCCAGGTCGGGTGAGACGACCACGCTGTCGCTGATGTCGCCGGCCACGAAGTGCTCGGCCAACACCCCGAGCGCGGTGAGCTGATCCACGGGCACCGGGAAGAAGCCGTGCACCTGCGGCGCGTGCAGCGTCATCGTGACGACGCGATTGACCCCAGCCGTGGCGAGCAGGTCGGCCACGAGGCGGCCGCCGAGTGAGATCCGAGATGCGTCCTTCTTGTCCGAGCGCGCATAGGAGTAGTGCGGAATGACGGCGGTGATGTGGGCCGCCGAGGCTCCGCGCGCGGCATCGACCATCAAGAGCAACTCCATGAGGTGCTCTTGCGTGGGCGGGACCAGCGGCTGGACCAAAAAGACCTCGCGCCGGCGGCAGTTCTCCTGCAACTGGGCTTGGAGACAGTCGTTGCTGAAGCGGGTGAGTTCCACCGAAGACAGTGGGACACCGAGTTCGCGGCACATCTCCTGAGCAAACGGGCGATGGGCGTTGCCACTGAACACCACGATGTCGTGAAGTTCGCGCACTGGCGCTCCTGGAGCGAGAGGCCGAAAGGTCCGGGTCAGCTTATCCCGGCCCGAACTCGGCCGGCCCACCTGGCGGGTCACCCGGTCGAATGACCCGTGCGGCTCCCCCGGAAAATCCCTCTGCAGCAATCACTACGCGGCAGTCACTCCGCGGCAATCGGCCCGAGCACTCCGAAGCCGTCAGCGCCTAACCAACTCCGACCGCGGATCCCAAGCTCGCCGACCGTCGGCCAGGGGTTGGCCCGACAGCCCTGCAGGCCCTTCGACTGCTGCTGCATCACCGGAGCCTTGCGCCCCGGGCCGGAACAGTAGGCGTGGCCGCGCCCCAGCCAGTGTCCGGTCTCGTGGTTGACGACCATGTGCCGGTAGGTGCGCACCGACTTGCCGACCGAGTGCCAGGCCGGGCTCGCGGTGAGCCAACGAGTCTGGTTGATGATCACGTAGCGCCCCACCCGGCAACTCCACATCGAGCTACACACCGGCGAGTAGGACGGCACGGTCGATGCCTCAGCCAGCACCAGCGTGAAGCTGCCGCCCCTGGCGACGCGCTTGAAGACCACTCCGCGGCCCCGCCAGCCTCGCGGATCGGCATAGGTCGCCGCGGCCTGGGCGGCAAACTTGCGCACGCTCGCCGTGATCCGCCCCCGGGTGATGACGCTGTAGGTCGCCACGCGCGTGGCCTTGGTGCGGTGCTTGCCCTTAACCGCCGCGCTCGCGGCGGTCGGTACGGCGTAGCCG
>JBAQXA010000383.1:0-11881 GCA_049299195.1 Nocardioides sp. | reverse complement strand
GTTGATGGGCCTCCCCCAGGCTGGTGACGCCGAGACTGCTGGCTCCGTGCGCCAGGGCCGTCGTGGCGACCTCCCACATTCCTGCCCCAAACCCGTCGGCCTTCACGACTGCGACCAACGCACCGTCGGTGGCGTTCGCGAAGCGGCGCGTGTTCGCGGCGATGGCCCCCAGATCGATCTCGAGTTCGCTCATCGCTCGGCCACCGGACCGTAGAGAGCGTGGCTGCGACCTGAGACCAGCGCCCAGTACCGGTCTCCATAACTCCAGTGCCACCACTCGGTCGGGTAGTTGACGAAGCCGGCTCGCTCGAGGGCCGAGGCCAACACCCGGCGGAGCTCTCGAGCGTCGGCGCTGATCAGGTCTGAGTCGAAGTAGCACGCACCGTTGCTGGCCTCTGGGGTGGCGTCGACCGGCGTCCCGAGATCCAGCAGCGTGCCGTCGCCGTCGACCAGTGTCAGGTCGATGGCGGCCCCGGCCACATGTGGTGCCACATCGAGCGGCGCGACAAAGCGGCTGCTGAGCTCGGCACGTCGTACGCCGTCAAGCTCGCCGTAGTGCTCCCGAAGCTCGGCCTCGTAGGCGGCGATGATCTCCGCCTGGCGCGACGGTGGCCGATAGCCCTCCACGACATGGAAGGCCACGCCCGCGGGCAGGAGCGTGGCCGCGTGTGCCAAGCGCAGCGCGACCGAGCTGCGCAGCAGCGTCGGTGCTCCGATCATCACGGGCACAAGGGACTCGCCCCGGTCCTCCACCGGCACTGCCGCAACTCGAGCATCGGCCATCACGATCGTCATGACAGCGACGTTAGGCACCGGGCCGGGGTCCTCGCTTCGGCCGCAGGTCTCGAGCCCTGGTACCTGAGGACCATTGCGCTACTGGAAGCTGACGAAGCGCACCTTCGGCCGGATGGCGCGCACTGCAGCGGCGCTCATGCGGGGCTGGTCCTCGTCATAGAAGAGCTTGAAGCCCAGGTGGAACTGCCGCGGACGAGCCACCGTGTGGAACGTGCCGAGCTTGGCGCCGGGTGGGCCGAAGCCGTCGACGTGTTGCACCATCGCCAGCCCCTCGCGTGGGCGCACCTGCCCGATCCGGCGGATCATGTCGGTGCGGAACTGGTGCAACATGAACACCTTCTCCGGCAAGCGCTCACGGCGGGTGAGGGCCGCCAGCCACGCGGAGGTCCGGTTGATCTCGGCCGCGTCGACCGAGCCAATCACCCGCCCCGGGACCAGCCCGCGGCCCATCCGCCATTCGGGGTCCAATGCGAGCCCCACCCAGGGTTCCTTAAGGGCCCACTCCCAGTGCTTGACGACTTGGGGGAAGGAGGAGCGGCCTGGTTGGACGTCGAGCACGAGGAGCACCCCGTGCCGCTTGGCCGCCGCGACGTATTCCTTCACATAGCGCGTCGGGATGTGGTGGCTGTAGTCGCCGTCCTTGCCGGCGTAGCCATCCGCGACGGTGACGATGAGCTCAAAGACCGGCTGGATCTGCTCACCGGGGAGTCGGAACCGCCGCGCTGCGCGCCTGAGGACCGGCATCGTTTGAGCCGGGGAGCGCTCCCCCAGCACGCCCAGGCTGGAGGTGTGCGCCGACCCGTAATAGGCCACCAGGAAGCGGTTGTTGCCGAAGACCTTGTGCCCGCCTCCGGGCAGCTCGGGGACTGCGGCAACCTCCGGTATGACGGGCTCCGCCGGCGTCTGCGGTACGACCGGCTCCGCCGTGCTCGCGGACGGACTCGCCGCCGCACTCGCGGACGGACGGTCTGAAGCACCGGGCGACAGGCCAGCCGACCTCCCGCTTGAGGCAGTCCGGTCGCCCCCCGCTAAGGCCAGTCCGCCCAAAAAGAAGGAGAGGACCAGCCCGACCGCAGCGGTCGACTTGGTGGAGTTGGCCGCGCGCAAGCTCAGCCGCAGACCGCGCCGTGGGCTGCGGACTGCACCACCTTGGCGTACTTGCCGAGGACACCGCGGGTGTACTTGGCCGGCTTCGGCTGCCACCCCACTTTGCGCGCATCGAGGTCGTCCATCTGCACCTCGAGCGTCTTGCCAGAGACGTCGAGCGTGATCGGGTCGCCGTCGCGAACGAAGGCGATCGGCCCGCCATCGGCGGCTTCGGGCGCGACGTGGCCGACACACAGGCCGGTCGTCCCGCCGCTGAAGCGTCCGTCGGTGACCAGGAGCACGTCTTTGCCGAGGCCGGCGCCCTTGATCGCGCCGGTGATCGCGAGCATCTCGCGCATGCCCGGCCCGCCCTTGGGACCCTCATACCGGATGACCACGACGTCGCCGGCCGTGATGGCCCCTTCGGCGAGCGCATCCAGGGCGGCCCGCTCGCCATCGAAAACACGGGCCGTGCCGCTAAACGTGGACTCGTCGAAGCCGGCCGACTTCACCACCGCGCCCTCGGGGGCCAGAGACCCCTGCAACACGGTGATCCCGCCGGTGCGGTGGATCGGCTCGGACAGCGCCCGGATGATCGTGCCGTCGACGTCGGGTGGGGCGATGTCGGCGAGGTTCTCGGCCATCGTCTTGCCGGTGACCGTGAGCACGTCGCCGTGCATCAGGCCCGCGTCCAGCAGTGCCTTCATCACCATGGGGATGCCGCCGACCTTGTCGACGTCGTTCATCACGAACCGGCCAAACGGCTTGAGGTCGGCGAGGTGCGGAACCCGCTCGCCCACGCGGTTGAAGTCGTCGAGGGTGAGCTCCACCTCGGCCTCCCGGGCGATCGCGAGCAGGTGGAGCACCGCGTTGGTGGAGCCGCCGAGCGCCATCACGACGGCGATGGCGTTTTCGAAGGCCGGGCGCGTCATGATCTGGCGCGCCGTGATGCCGTGGCGCAGCAGGTTGACGACGGCCTCGCCGGACCGGTGCGCGAAGCCATCGCGGCGGCGGTCAACAGCCGGCGGCGCGGCCGAACCGGGCAGCGACATGCCGAGCGCTTCGCCCACCGAGGCCATCGTGTTTGCGGTGTACATCCCGCCACAGGCACCTTCGCCCGGGCAGATCGCGCGCTCGATCTTGTCGACCTCTTCACGCGTAATCCGGCCTGCGAGGCATGCGCCGACCGCCTCGAACGCGTCGATGATCGTCACGTCTCGGCCGTCGACCTGACCCGGCATGATCGAGCCGGCGTACAAGAACACGGAGGCGAGATCGAGCCTGGCCGCGGCCATCAACATGCCGGGCAGCGACTTGTCGCACCCAGCGAGCAGCACCGAGCCGTCGAGGCGCTCGGCCATCATCACGGTCTCGACAGAATCGGCGATGACCTCGCGGCTGACCAGGGAGAAGTGCATCCCCTCATGGCCCATCGAGATGCCGTCGGAGACCGAAATCGTGCCGAACTCAAGCGGGTAGCCCCCCGCGGCGTGGACGCCGTTTTTGACCGCCTTGGCCAAGCGATCGAGCGAGAGATTGCACGGCGTGATCTCGTTCCACGAGGAGGCGACGCCGATCTGGGGCTTGGCGAAGTCGTCGTCCTGCATGCCGACAGCGCGCAGCATGCCGCGGGCGGCGGCCTTCTCCAGACCATCGGTGACGTCGCGTGAACGAGGCTTGATGTCCGGGGTGCTCATGGTGGTGGAGCCTATCTGGGGAGCGTCTTGAACCAGTCGCGAGTCCAGCCGCTGACGGTGAAGCCGAGGCGGCGGTTGAGCGTGAGCATGGCGTCGTTGGACTCGGAATTCCAGGTCTCGACGGTGTCGGCCTCAGGCACGAGTTTGCAGGCGGCCAGCAGGTTGGCGACCTTCAATGCCCCGCCGAGGCCCCGGCCTCGATGCTCGCGCAGCACCAACGTGTCGGTCTGCACAAACAGCCACGGCGAGGCCGGGTTCCACGTGAGATCGGTGTAACCCACGAGTCGGCCGCTCTCGCGATCTCGCGCCACCGCCTCGAAGTTACGCACGCGGTGGCGACTCGACCAGCGCTCGCGCAACCGATCGGCGTCCCAATCCTCCTCGTCGAGGTCGACCTCCCCCAAGGGGGCGTCGGTGCTCATCCGCCGCGCGAGATAGGCGCGGTCTTCCAGCCACTCCTCGGGCAGCTGATCGGCCGCCGTCAGGATCTCGTATGCCGCGGGGTCGCCGCCCGGCTCGCCGGGTTGTGGCCGCCAGAGCGTGAGGTCGAGGGTCAAGCGGAGCGATAGGTGGGTCTGGCGGAAGCCCCGCGCCAGGGCAAAGGCGGTGGGCCCGCAACCCTCCGGGTCCGGCTCACCCGCGTGGGTGAGCAGTTGCGTGCACCCACGCTCGGCCAGGTCTGTCTCGATCCGCTCCAGGAGCATCGACCCGAGCCCGCGCCGCTGGAAGTCGGGATGCACCGAGAGCCACTGGTTGCCGACGTGGCGGTTGTCCTGGGTCGAGGTGATCGCGGCACCGGCGCCGACCAGCCGCTCCCCGGCATACCCGGCAAAGCAGTGCCACTCCTCCCCGCGCCGCACGGGGGTGGCCAGGACGGTGGCGAGATCGGTGCGTTGCGAGCGTGGCCCAAAGAGGGCTCGATGCGCGGCGTGATGCACCTCCACCCAGCGCCCACCCAGGGCGCGATTGGCGCCGAGCTCCAGCGGCCGCACGGCCAGCTTCATGAGCGCGCCTTACTCGCTGCTCTCGGCGGCCCGCTTGAGCTGAGCAAGACCCTTCTCAAAGTCCTTGCCGATCATCTTGTCCATCGGGAAGAGCCGACCGATCAGCGCCATGAGTCCGCGCTGCTGGCCGCTCATCGTCCAACTGGTCGCGGTGCCATGGCCGGAGGGGACGATGTCGAATGTGGTCACGCTGGTCGACTTGAACGGCCGGGTGAAGGTGAGTGCGACCCGGATCTGTTCGGGCGCCGACGAGGTGATCTCCATCGTGCCCGCGCCGGCCTTCTTGTTGCCGTCCCAGGCATAACGCGCCCCCACGCCGGAGTCCGCGCCGGAGTAGGTGCGATGCAACTCGGGATCGACCTCCTCCCAGGGCGACCAGGCCCGCCAGCGGCGGAAGTCGTTGACCAGCGCGTGCACCCGCTCCGGGGTCGCATTGACCTGAGCGCTTCGAGAGACGGTGTAACTCGCCATAACCCGCATCCTGCCAGAGCGGTGGGCTGGTCCAGACTGGTGAGCGATGACTACCCAGACCCGCGCGCTGCTCATGGTCCTGGCGGGAATCGCGTCCGTCCAGATCGGCGCAGCCTTCGCCAAGGGCCTCTTCACCGACGCCGGACCGACCACAGTGGCCTGGCTTCGGCTCATGCTCGGGGCGCTCATCCTGCTTGCCTGGGTGCGCCCACGGCTACGTGATCGCAGCCGGGCGGACTGGCTCGTGGCGGTCGGCTTCGGCCTCACGCTTGGCCTGATGAACTGGTCCTTCTATCAGTCGATCTCCCGGATCCCGATCGGTGTGGCCGTCACCATCGAGTTCCTCGGCCCGCTCGCGGTGGCGATTGCTTCCTCCCGGAGGCGGAGCGACTTTGTCTGGGCGGGGCTGGCTGCCCTGGGAGTCGCCCTCCTCGGAGGGCTGCCCGATCACCTCGATCCCGTCGGAGGCTTGTATGCCGCGCTGGCCGGCGCCGCGTGGGCCAGCTATCTGTTGCTGTCGGCCAACACCGGCCGGCGGTGGCCGGGACTCGATGGCTTGGCGGTTGCGAGCCTGGTGGCGGGCCTCCTCCTGACGCCCGGCGCACTGCTCAGCGGCGCCCTCTCGCGCGTGAATACTCACGTGCTGACGGTCGCCCTACTGGTCGCAGTGCTCAGTTCCGTCATTCCTTACAGCCTCGAACTCATGGCGCTTCGCGCCATCACTCCGGGCATGTTGGGGATCTTGATGAGCCTTGAGCCCGCCGCCGCGGCCCTCGCGGCGATGGCCGTGCTCGGGGAGTTCGTTGCCCCGCTCGGCTGGGTGGCGATGGCGTGCGTGGTGACCGCAAGCATCGGCGCCACCCGCGCGTCGACCCGCCAAGTGAGCGTCAACGCCGCGGGCTAGTCACCAGCCCTCATCTGGAACAACACATCAAGCTTCAACGCAGTGTCTTGGTACCCGCACGTGGGCAGACGGCCGTAGACACAATTGAACTTGCGCGTATCCTGGGGTCTCGCGACACCCCGGCGTTCACCGCTTCCAACGAGCCTCGCGCCGGCGATCAAATTCGTCATTGGACGCACGTAGGAAGTTTCCGTATTGACGAGTCGCCCACGGAATCGCGCAGCCCATATAAACCGCCCAGTCCATCCAGTGAGCGTGTACCATCGGTACCCCAATATGAGCATGAGGAGAAGACCCAGTGCCGCTTTGTCGGCGCTAGTCAGGGGTTCATGAGGAAACTTGCTTCTAATCTTTGTAATGTCAGGCATTATCGCATCCAGGCCGTGCTGCCGAGCAAGAGGGGATTGGAAGCAAAGCGATTCCTTGCCTTGATCCCGAACCGCAAGTAGAACTGCCCACCAGACGCACCGACCATCCCCTGGCTCCGGTGATGTTGGCATGGGTGGACACAGTGTCGCTGTGCAGATTGGATGGCGACCACTGACACGTCGTACCAGTGGCGCCGCCCAACATGCCCAGGCCGGGGATCTGGTTGCAGCGGGCGTTGGTCCAGTTGGTGCCGGCGTTGGTAGAGGCCGCGATCGAGGTCGGCGCGCCCCCAACAGCAGTGGACCGGCACCGCAGCCGTTGGGTCGTGCGTCCCTTGGCATCGAGGGTGGTGGCGGTTGTCCTGGTGGCGCCACCGGACCGGTCCTCGACAACTAGCGGCACCAGGTCGCGGTTGTACGAAGTCGTGAACGTCCGCGGCAACGGGCTGTCTGCGGGCTGCCCCGCGGGGCCATGCATACAACTCCAGGCTGGCCCACTCCGGCTTCCCCACTGAACGGCCACCTCACCCAGTGCGTCACCCTGTTGATTCGGCATCTTGGCCCTTCGTTCCCGTTCGGGCACGCGATCGCTTTACCTCGCCCGGCACCAGACTCAATACGAAAGCGACAAGCACAGCGCATTTCGCCCAATCGTGCCGAAAGAAGACGATCACGAAAGGTATGAGGACATAGTACGGCCATGGAGCTAGTAACGGATGGAGTGGCCTCACCACGACTCCTTCCATGGCATTGCCTGCATCGGATTCAGGAGAACCGAAATATAGATGCTGATCCTTACGCACCTCCCGGCCCTAGCGTCGATCCGGCCGGCCGGGTCTAAGGTGTAGGCGTTGGTTTTGGCGACGGCCACCCCCTCGCCGGTGTCCACCGCTTGGGTCAGGGACGCCACCATGCCGTTAGATTAGTGGGTCGACGTGAGGGGCCCTAGCGCCCCGACAGCGGCATCGGCCTGTGGGGGCGGTTCCGCCCCAGGTTGTCGTGGGTACGGCCAGCGCTGCTGATCCGGTTCGCCGAGTCATAGCACCCAGCAACACGTGCCTGTCGCGGTGGTGGTCGAGCAGCCCCCGGTCGCGTTCGGCCCATAGGTGGTTTTGCTGATCCGCTCTACGACGCAAGGAGCAGCCGCCCGGCCGAGCCATCAAATTCAGCCTCCGGACTCGCCTGGGCGGCCAGGCTGGCAGTCATGATGTGTTGGGTCGATCTACTGAGTGAGACCTAGGAAAGCCCGTAAGCCACTCACTTCCCCAAAGAAGAAGAATGGAAGAGAAGGTCACTCCCAGCCAGACGCCATTTTTGGTCTCCGCCGAAGCGAGACGGTCACAACCCATTACAAGCAGCACCCACAGAAGAACTCTGGACCGGAGTGCCATTTGCACCGCTCGAAAGAGAAGTACGTCGCTATTGTTGCGATCTTTAATGTTACACCTCCTCTCACATTACGTAAGTGATCCACCTAGTTTCATGGCCGGCGGCACAGAAACCACGAAGATGCTCAGGGACAGGTTCGAGTGTTGGCTTTGGGTGTCCACGCTGTCGCTGTGCAGGTGAACCGCCTCGGTGTTGGTGGAGGCCGCGATCGAGGTCGGTGCATCCCCGTCGGCTGAGAACCGGTACTTCAAGCGTTGGGTCTCGGTGCCGGCGGTGGTCATGGTGATGGTGTCGATCCCGCCGGCCGGGGTCAACGTGGAGGCGTTGGTTTTAGTGACGGCCACCCCCGCGCCGGTATCCATCGCTTGGGTCAGGGACACCACCATGCCGTTAGATTAGTGGGTCGACGTGAAGGCGCCTAGCGCCCCGACAGCGCCATCGGCCTGTGGGGTGATGCGGGTCCGCCCCAGGTTGTCGCAGGCGTCCCAGCGTGGTGAGCCGGTTCGCAGTGTTTGGGACCCGGCACCACGTGGCTGTCGCGGTGGTGGTTGAGCAGCCCCCGGTCGCGTTCGGCTCGCGGGTGGTTTTGCTGGTTCGCTCACTGGCTTCTCTGAGTCCGTAGACCCGAGTGGCGCACCCTTCGGGCTCCAACTCCTGGGTCGCATCTACGCCGAGGCTGAAACAACCGTCCGACAACTTCAAGTCCGCTGCGCCAGCGGGCCTCCGAAGATTCAGTCCCCCTCAGGTTCATCGTGGTAGGCAAACTGGCCAAGTGCGGCGTTTTCCTTTGAACTGAACCAGAGGTATTCAGTTCCGAGTTCCTCGCACGTTCCGGTGCCAGGCGTGCAAATGTACGCCTGTTGTTGCTCGTCTGCTATTGCCCCGATCACGGCCAACCTGTCATCTGCGGTCCATGCAAACGCGCCAGGCACGAAGGAGTCCTGATCGGAGATCGGGATGTCTAGTTTGATGGGCGTGTTAGTGCGGGTGTCGAGCAACTTCGCTAGCCCAAAGCCCTCCGTGATGACTTGGGTCGCATCACTGTTGAACTGTCCGAACCCGAAGCCGCCAATCTCAACGGACCCTTCAGGGCCCGCTAACCACGACGGCCGACTGAAGGAAAGAACGATTCGGCTTCCCGACTTCTCATCATAGTCGGTCACGGTAACGACATCTTCAGGCTCCGCGTCGGTGAACTCCGTCAGTTCTAGACTCTGTGGATTCCACAGATAGTTCCTCGACCAGCGCGAACCTTCGAAGTCTTCAACTCCTTGGACCACGATGCTGTTCGCATTGACTGCCATGACTCGAATAAAGCTGCCCTGCACCTCCCTGCCCTCCAGGCTGCCGACGATCTCCCCGGACTCGGTGTCGTACGCCACGACCTTCGACTCTTTGCCCTTCTTGGCGTCGTCCGCCACACCTTCCACCCAAGTGACCAGGTGACCCGTGACGTCGGCCAAGGCAATCTGTGTCACTCCTGCTCCGATCTTTCGCCACTCACCCTCCGATGTGAGTTCCCAAACTTGGGATTGGCCTCCAGGAGGAGTTAGTTGAAAGATCCCTGAATCACTCGTGGCACCAGCTGTTGACAACTCCAGCTTCGGCGTCTCATCCCCCGACTGGAGGTTCGCAGCTTTCGTCCACGTGGGATCGGTTGCGGGGAGGGACACGGAATACCCGCGGAAGCTCAACCGCCAAGTCTTGCCCTGATCCTCAAGGCCACCGTAAGGCAGGCCCGTCGAAGCCCACGCGCTCGCAGGCGCCTCCACCACTTCTGCAGCAAACAGCGGGTTGCTGGTCTGACCACTACAAGCAGTCAGCAGGAGGGCCGGAAGACCGATGGACGCTAGGCCGAGGATTCGCCACTGCGATGCCGTCACCAGTACCCCCAAGAAGTCACATCGTCGCCGAGCACTCGCCGATTCTGCCGCCATCGAACTGGCAAGGGGTTGTCAGCTGCGATCGAAGGTGCGACCCAGAGGGCGACCCCAGAGCGCCCAGGTCCACTCCTCCGACCCGTCCGACCCGTCCGACCCGCCAGGATCGCCGGAACGCCGTGGGCCACTGCCGGCTAAGCCGAGCAGGCAGCCCACCACCGCGAGGGTGAACACCCGCGTGACCCAGAGCAACGGGAGCGACAGCAGCTCCACGCCCGGCCGCATCACCCCGAGAACCGCCAGCATCTGCAGACGCACTTCCATCAAGGTCGGCAGGTCGAGTGCAGGGTCGGCGCGGACGGCGCCCTGCACCGACAGTGCGATCGCAAGCACGAGCGGGAAGATCGCGGCAACGAGAAGTCGCTGACGAAGCGGCAACGGCGCCTCCACCCCCGAGTTCCAGGCAGACCCCGAGCTCACACCGAAACGGTTTGCCGCGATATAGATCGGCATCACCACGAGCAGCACCAGCAGGGCGGTGAGAATCACCACCAGGAGACACCCCAGGACCACGAAGGCAACCAGAGCGAACCAGCTCCAATCCACGCTCCCCCGACCAAGCGTCAGGAGAAAGCTCCCGCCACCGAGCACCGCCTGGGCGCCCAACCACGCGACGATTCCCGGGCCGAAAGGAGCCATCCCGCGTGGCCATAGGGCAACCAATGCGTAGCCACATGCAACCAGGAAGATCGACCACAGGCCCCACGCGGTCGCTCCACGTGCCACCGCCACCCAGCCGCACCCGGCGATCGCGCAGCTGACCCACCACGGCAGCCAGAGCCAGGAAGGCTTAGTCGACGGCCACGACATCAGGCGGCCTGTTCGTGGTCGACGTGGGTGCGCACAGAGATGCGGGCGCGGTCGGGGCGGAGTTGGTCGAACGGACCAACTTGTCCAGCCCGGCGCTTACTCACGCCAAGCAAGATAGCAAGTCACCACCACGCTGGTCGGCGCCGGCTCAGCACACTTCCTGCGCTCGGTTAGCCCCTTGGGGACCGGCTCTAGGGCGAGCGAGAGCTAAGGCCGCGAGAGACCTGAGCCGGCAGCGGTGTGCGGGTCGACGCGGGTCACCACCACGCGGCGGGCGGCGCGGCGCAGCGTCGTCAGGATCGCGGGACCAAGGGCGATGAGCGCCAGCGACGTGGTGATCGCGCGACCGGTGTCCCAGCTGCCCGTCGAGGTGACGAGGGTGTAGACGGCGAAGCGCCGAAGATTGTCCATCATCGGGTCGCCGGGGACGAAGCCAAGCTCCGTGCTGATCCCGGGGACCTCAATGCCCAGCACGAACGGCCAGCCGGAGAGGTTCATCAGCAGGCCGAACGCGTAGGCCGCGAACACGCCGTACGCCGTCAAGAGCGCGATCTCCGCGCGGCCTCGGAGCCGCCCACGACCGGGCAGCAGCCCGGCGCCCATCCCGACCCAGGCCGACACCAGCATCTGATAAGGCAGCCAAGGCCCGACTCCCGCGGTGACCAGTGCCGAGGCGGCGAGGGATGTGCAGCCCAAGACGAACCCAAAGCCCGGGCCGAAGACCCGGCCGGCCAGGATCAGCAAAAAGAAGACGAGCTCCACTCCGGCAAGCCCCGCGCTGATGCCGCGCAGCACCGCGTTGATCGCGGTGAGTACGCCGAGCAGTGCCAGCGTGCGCGCATCGATGCCGCCGTCGGACATCTCGGCCAACACGACGGCGAGCACGAGCGGCAGGAGCAGGAGAAACAAGAAGGGCGGCTGCACCCGATCACCCGGCTCGGCGACGCGCACGAGGAGCGGCCAGATCAGCATCGCGAGGCCCGCGATCGACGCAACGCCCAGGATCATCAGCGAGCGCGCCGAGAGAGGCACGGCGGTGATCGGGCCGGTGGAGGAGGGCTGGCTGGTCAAGACTCAATCCCCGCGCTCTGCGCCGAGGGCGGCCGCCACCTGCTCGACGGTGACCCACCCACTGCCGAGGACCTTCGTGACCTGGGGCGCGAAGGAGGGCGACTCCTCCACCACGCGCACCATCGGCCCGGAGGAGATCACCTCGCCCTCAGCCAAGACCACGACGTCGTCGGCAACGCCCGCGACGAACTCGACGTCGTGGGTGGCGACGACGACCGTGCGCCCTTCGGCCGCCAACTCGCGCAGGGTGTCACGCAGGGCTGCCTTGGCCGCATAGTCCAGGCCGCGGGTCGGCTCGTCGAGGAGGAGCACGCCGGGCGCGCTGGTCAGCACGATCGCCAACACC
>JBAQXA010000382.1:0-2321 GCA_049299195.1 Nocardioides sp. | reverse complement strand
GGCGGGCGCTGGCTTCGTCGTCAGCGTGGGCCTAGCCGTCGTGGTGAGCTTCTCGATGCGGTTCCTGGTCGCGGCCACGTGCTTCTGGCTGCTGGATCACAGCGGGGTCCGGATGTTGTCGGGCGTTGCGGCGATCTTCTTCACCGGCATGACGCTGCCGCTCGTCATCTTTCCCGAGCCGCTGCGCCAGATCGTGATGGCGCTGCCGTGGGCTGCATACCTCCAGATCCCGGCCGACATCTGGCTCGGGCATCGTGCAGGCTCCGCGCTGCTCCTCGGCCTCGGCCAGCAGGCGCTCTGGGCGATAGTGCTGCTCGGCTGCTGTCAGTGGGCGGTTGCCGCAGCGACCCGCAAGGTGGTGATCCAAGGTGGATGAGCTGCTGCAACTGCCGGTGGACTACGCCCGGATCGCGGCCATGTGGGTCCGCTCCTCGTTGGCCTATCCGGTCTCCTTCTGGACGATGGCCGTGAGCAGCCTGCTGATGAGCGGGTTGGACTTCGTCGGCATCTGGCTGATGTTTCACACGATCGACAATCTCGGCGGCTTCGGGCTGCGCGAGATCGCGCTGCTGTATGGCGCGAGCGGCATCGGCATCGGTGTGGCCGACCTGTTGATCGGCAGCGTCGAGTCGATCGGCCAGCATGTCCGCACCGGCACGCTGGACACGATGATGGTGCGACCGGTGCCGCTGCTCGTGCAGGTGTGCGCCGATAAGTTCGCGCTGCGGCGGCTGGGTCGGATCACCCAAGTCTCGGCGGTGGCGGTCTGGGGCGCCGGGGCCGTCGACTGGGACCTCGGCAAGGTGCTGATCGCGCTGATGATGGTGGTGTCGTCGTCGGTCATCTTCTTCGCTCTCTTCTGCGGCATCTCGTGCCTACAGTTTTGGACGCACGACGCGTCGGAGGCGGCCAACGCCTTCACCTACGGCGGCAACACGATGACGCAGTACCCGCTCACGATCTATCCCGTTGAAGTGGTCAAGTCGCTCACGTTTGTGCTGCCGATTGCCTTCGTCAACTGGTATCCCTGCCTGGCCCTGCTCGAGCGACCGGATCCGTTTGGGTTCCCTGAGTGGTTCGCGTGGCTGCCGCCGGTGGTGGCCCTCATCCTGGCCGCACTGGCCGCCCTTGCCTGGCGCACAGGCATCCGCCACTACACCTCGACGGGGAGTTGAGCCCATGACCAGCAGCAAGAGCGGCGACGGGTCGGCGATCCGCGCTCGCGGTCTCGGCCGCACCTTCGACGTACGCCGTCGAGTGGGCAAGCTGCGCCGCAGCCGGGAGACCGTGACCGCGGTCGAGGACGTGACGTTTGCGGTGGAGCCGGGGGAGTTGGTCGGCTACATCGGCCCCAACGGTGCCGGCAAGTCCACGACCATCAAGATGCTCACCGGCATCCTCATGCCGACCAGTGGTGACCTGACAGTCGCCGGGCTCAACCCCCAGGAGCGGCGCACTGAGTTGGCCCGCCGGATCGGCGTGGTGTTCGGTCAGCGCACCTCACTCTGGTGGGATCTGCCCCTGCGCGACTCCTTCACCCTGCTGCAGAAGATCTATCGCGTTGAGCCCGCGAGGTTTGCGGCCAACCTCGATCAGTTCTGCGATCTGCTCGATCTGGGGCCGCTGCTGGACACCCCGGTGCGGCAGTTGTCGCTGGGCCAGCGCATGCGGGGCGACATCGCCGCGGCGCTGCTCCATGATCCGGAGATCGTGTTCCTCGACGAGCCGACCATCGGGTTGGACATCGTCAGCAAGGCGAGGCTTCGCGAGTTCCTCCGCGCGCTCAACGCCGAGCGCGGCGTCACGATGGTGCTCACCACCCACGACCTCAGCGACATCGAGGCGCTGTGTGAGCGGGTGCTGGTGATCGACCACGGCCATCTCGTCTTCGACGACACCCTGCGCGCGCTGCGCGGCCTCCATGGCACCCAGCGGACCCTCATCGTCGATCTGGCCACGCAGATCGAGCCCGTCTCGGTGCCGGGAGCCGTGGTGACCCAAGTGGATGGGCCGCGACAGTGGCTGACCTTCCCGACCGACCACAGTGCGGCTCCGATCATCGCGGCGTTGGCGTCGACCTATGACGTGGTGGATCTGACCGTGCGTGAGCCGGAGATCGAGGACGTCATCGCGCGGCTCTATGCGGGCCGCGGGTAGACGCTGTGCGCTGACCCAGCGGCGTGCGGGCGGATGAGACGCGGTGCGGCCAGGGGAGTGAATCGGTGAACAATGGACCGATGGAGGAGCCGCCGCCCTACCCGGCCGGGTTGCGACTGTCCGGCAAGCGCGTCGTCGTCGTCGGCGGTGGAGCCGTGGCGCAG
>JBAQXA010000381.1:0-4352 GCA_049299195.1 Nocardioides sp. | reverse complement strand
GGGCCACGGTGATCGCGTCGAACTCTGCGCGCTCGACCTACCGCTCCCTCAAGCGTCGCGCCGCGGAACACGCCGTCTCGGAGCTCCCGGCCCGCCCCGACCCGCGCACGACCAGCGTGATCGCCGGCACCCGGCTCGACCTGCTGGAAGCCCTCGACGTCGTCGAGGAGACCCACCCCCAGGTCATCGAGCCGCTCGTCCTGCGCGATGTCTATGGCCTGCCCTACGACGAGATCGCGCGGCTGACCGACAGCCCGCTCGGCACGGTCAAGTCCCGCGTCCACGACGCCCGCGCCATGGTGCGCCCGCTGCTGCGCCCGCAAGGCTGACCGGGCATGGATCGGGGCAGCGGCAGGGGCATCGGACGGGGCCGCTGGGGGGCGCTCCTCGTGGTCGGCCTCGCCCTGCTCCTCATCGCGTATGCCGCGTGGTTGCGGCTCGGCGGCGACCCGGCACCCCCCGAGTCCTCAGAATCTTCGGAGACCGGCCCTGAGACCGAAGCCACCCCGGCCGACCCCAGCCAGCGCCCCGACGCCGAGGCCAAGCCCGGGCGCACCGGATTCCCCCGGGCCCCGGAGACGGACGACCCGGCGCTGGAGGCCGCCCTCAGCGAGCCGGTCGAGGACTCGGTCTATCCCGCCGTCGGCGACCCGGGCGTCGATGCCCTCCACTACGCCCTCAACCTCACCTGGGACCCGACCACCGCCACCCTCACGGGCCGCGAGCGGATCGTTGTGCGCGCCACCAGCGACGCCGACCACCTGCAGTTCGACTTCGCGGCTCCGCTCGAAGCCACGCGCGTGCTGGTCGACGGGGAGGCGGTGACCACGCGGCATACGGGCAAGGACTTGGTGATCCTGACCGACGTGACGGCCGATTCACGGCACACGGTCGAGATCAACTACACCGGCCAGCCGCGGCCCGTCGACGCGCCCACCGAGCGCGGCGACATCACCAGCCTCGGCTGGACTGTGACCGACACCGGCGAAACCTGGACCATGCAGGAGCCGTTCGGCGCCTACAGCTGGTACGCCGTCAACGACCAGCCCGCCGACAAGGCGCTCTATGACTTCCGCCTGACCGCGCCCGACCCGCTCGTGGGCGTGGCCAACGGCGAGCACACCGACTCCTCCACGGCCGGCGGCCGCACCACGCAGGACTGGCACCTCGCCGACCCGGCGTCGTCCTATCTCGTGACGGTCGCGTTTGGCGACTTCCAGCGCACCGATGGCGTCACCGACTCAGGCACCCCCGTGACCTGGTGGACACCGCGCGACGACCCGAGCACCCTGCGCGATCTGCGGCGGATCATCCCCGCGATGGCGTGGTCCGAGGAGCGCCTCGGCCCCTACCCGTGGCCCACGCTCAACCTCGTGATGGTCGATTCGGAGTCGGCGATGGAGACCCAGTCGACGATCACGTTTGGCAACAACAGCTACATCCGCTCGCCTGAGGTGCTTCTGCACGAGCTGATCCATCAGTGGTACGGCGACCTGGTAACCCCGCGAGACTGGCGCGACGTCTGGCTCAACGAAGGCATGACGATGTATCTGCAGGGCGTCTGGGAGGCCGAACGCGAAGGCATCTCGCTGGATCGGAAGATGAACAACTGGGCCTCCTTCGAGCCGGACCTGCGCCGCGAGGCCGGGCCGCCGGGCGCCTACGACGCCGAGCTGTTCGGCTCGGGCAACATCTACTACGGGCCCGCGCTGATGTGGCACGAACTGCGTGGCCAGGTGGGCGACGAGGTGTTCTGGCAGATCGTCAAGGAGTGGCCGCGCAGCCGCACCGATGCCCACTTCGGAGCCACCCGCGACGACCTCTATGCCTTCGTCGAGGAGGCCACCGGACGCGAACTCACCGCCTTCTTCGACGCGTGGGTGATGGGTCAACTCACCCCCACCCGCACCCCCTGAGGAAGTCGTGCACCCCGGCCAGCCTGCGCAGGCGGCGATTCATCGGCATACTGATGCCAAATGACAGAGACCGGCGACCCCTCGCTCACCGCACCAGCCGCTGGTGAGCGACCCCCCGCGTGGGCCGCGTGGCTCGTGCACGGCTACACGGCGAGTGGCGTGCTGTTGGCCTTCTGGATGGTGTTGTGGTCCTTTGAGGGCCGCACCGAGGGCGTGCTGTGGCTGTTTTTGATCTCGATGTTTATCGACGGCACCGACGGCCTGTTGGCGCGCAAGGTGCGGGTCAAGGAGGCGACGCCCTGGTTTGACGGCGGCCTGCTCGACAACATCGTCGACTACATCACCTATGCGTTTGCGCCGATGATCTTCTTGTGGGTGGGCGGCTACCTCCCCGGCGGCACGCTCGGCGCCGTGGCCGTCAGCCTGCCGCTGCTCGCCTCGTGCTATCAGTTCTGTCGCACCGACGCGAAGACCGAAGACCACTGCTTCCTCGGGTTCCCCGACTACTGGAACGTGCTGGCCTTCTATGTCGTGGTGTTGGGCGTCGGGGAGACCGGCACCGTCTGGCTGCTCCTGATCTTCTCGGTCTTGGTGTTCGTCCCGATCCGCTACGTCTACCCCTCGCGGACCGAGCTGCTCTGGTACACCAACATGTCGCTGACCGGCCTGTGGCTGATCATCTACGCCCTGATCGTGGGTGACCTCGCTGACCCGCACCCGGTCCTCGTGGCACTCTCCTTGGCCTATGTCGCGTTCTACGTCGCGGAGTCCCTCGTGTTGACCTTCCGCCACCGCCGGCGGCTCGCCGGTCTCGCCGGCTGACCCCATCGCCCCCAGTCGCCAACTCTTCGCCCCCGGCGCCCCTCGGCGCCAAGGCGGAGGATTCGGTATGGCTGAGCTAGTTTGTCGCCGTGCATTTCCCGCAGCAGACGCTGGTGACCCTCGACCTCGAGGGCGTCTTGGTCCCCGAGATCTGGATCGCCGTCGCCGAGCGCACCGGCATCGATGAGTTGCGGCGTACGACGCGCGATGAGCCCGACTACGACGTGCTGATGAAGGGTCGGCTGGCGCTGCTGGACCAGCACGGCCTGACCATGAGCCTGGTGGCCGAGGTCATCTCGAGCCTGGAGCCGCTGCCGGGGGCGCGGGAGTTCCTCGACGCGCTGCGCGCCGAGACCCAAGTCGTGATCTTGAGCGACACCTTCGAGCAGTTCGCGGCGCCGCTCATGCGGCAGCTCGGGATGCCCGCGATCTTGTGCCACCAACTCGTCGTCGAGGGCGACAAGATCGTCGACTACCGGCTCCGGATGCCGGAGCAGAAGCGCGCCGCCGTCGAGGCCTTCCGTGCGCTCAACTACCGCGTCGTCGCGGCGGGTGACAGCTACAACGACGCCACCATGCTGGGTGCCGCCCATGCGGGGATCTGGTTCCACGCGCCGGCTTCGATCGCCGCCGAGTTCCCGGCATACCCGCGCACGGACACCTACGCCGACCTCCACGCCGCCATCACCGCCGCCCTCCACTAAAGGCGCGAGCGGGCACTTATTCCGCCGATCCGGGCGTGAGCGGGCACTTATTCCAGGCCGAGACGAGCACAGAGCTCGCTCTGGGGCGGATTGGTGCCACCATGTGGCACCAATCAACCCCACAAGCGCAAGAACGCTCGCGCCGCTCGCCGCGGGGTTGGAAGCCGCGGGGTTAGAAGAGGAGGGCGGTGGCGGGGTCCTCGACGATCGCGGCGACATCGGCGAGGAACTGGGAGCCCAGCGCCCCATCGATATGGCGGTGGTCGAAGCTCAGCGCGAGCGTCATCACGTGGCGGACCGCGATCTCGTCATGGTCGCGGCCGCTGTCGTCGCGGCTGGTGACTACCCACGGCTGCTTGCGGATCGCGCCCATCGCCAAGATCGCCGACTCACCGGGGTTGATGATCGGCGTGCCCGAGTCGATGCCGAAGACCCCCACGTTGGTGATCGTGAAGCTGCCGCCCGTCATGTCCGCCGGTTGGGTGCGGCCCTCCCGGGCGGTGCGTGCGGCGGCGTTGATCGACTCGGCCAACTCCACCAGCCCCAACCGCTCGGCCGACTTGATGTTGGGCACGACGAGGCCCCGAGGCGTGGCCGCCGCGAAGCCGAGGTTGACGTAGTCCTTGTAGACGACCTCGCCGGCCGCTTCGTCCCAGGTCGAGTTGATCTCGGGCGTACGCCGCACCGCAAGCAAGCAGGCCCGCGCCACGATCAGCATCGGCGAAACCTTGACGTCACGGAAGTCGCGGCGGCCCTTGAGCCGGGCCACGAAGTCGACCGTGCGGGTCGCGTCGAGGGTGACCCACTCGGTGACATGGGGCGCGGTGAACGCCGACCCCACCATCGCCTGGGCCATCATCTTGCGCACGCCCTTGATGGGCTCGCGCCGCTCGCCGCCGCTGTATGCCGC
>JBAQXA010000380.1:0-1552 GCA_049299195.1 Nocardioides sp. | reverse complement strand
GAGCGCCCCGTCGTGGTGGCGACCGTCATCGAACACCCCGACCCGGCACGCATCGGGTTGCACCTCGTGTTGCGCCCCCACACAGAGAGTGGCGACGAGGTCAGCGGCACCCTCGGCAGCGCTCGGGCGGACACGGCCGTCGCGGCCGACCTGCGCGGCATGCTCGCCGCCGGTCGCACCGGCACCCTCGGCTATGGCCCGGAGGGCCAACGCGGCGGGCTCGGCCTCACCCTCTTCGTCGCCAGCTACACCCCTCGGCCGCGGATGCTGATCTTCGGCGCCATCGACTTCGCGGGTGCGATGGCGCGGCAGGGGCGGCTGCTCGGCTATCACGTGACGGTCTGTGATGCCCGGCCGCTGTTTGTGACCAAGGCTCGCTTCCCGGAGGCCGACGAGCTCGTCCGCGATCAGCCGGGCCGCTACCTCGCCGCCGAGATCGAGGCGGGACGCTTCGATGACCGCACCGTCGTCACGGTGTTGACCCACGATCCGAAGTTCGACGTGCCCGCACTCCTCGCCGCGTTCCAGCTCCCCGACGCCGTGTTCATCGGTGCGATGGGCTCGCGGCGGACCCATGCAGACCGCACCCAGCGGCTCCTCGACGCGGGGGCCACCCCAGAGCAGATCGCCCGCGTGCACAGCCCGATCGGACTCGATTTGGGCGCACGTACGCCGGAGGAGACGGCCGTCTCGATCGCCGCGGAGATCATCGCCGCGCGCTGGGGCGGTCACGGGCGGCCGCTTCAGGCACTGAGTGGCGCGATCCATCACGATCCGACCGCCGACGCCGCGCTGGCTGGCTCCGGGGTCTAATGCCCTATGCAGGTCCCCGCCCCCGTGGAATACGAGAGAGCCAGCAGCCTGGCCCAGGCGCTCGGCCTGTTGGCCCGCCTCGGGCCGGACGCTCGCGTGCTGGCGGGGGGCCACAGCCTCATCCCGATGATGAAGCTTCGCCTCGTCGACGTCGATTACCTCGTCGACATCAACGACCTCACCGAGCTCGAGTTCATCCGCATCGGCCACGACACCGTGACGATCGGCGCGCTGACCCGCCATCGCGACCTGCTCGCGAGCGACGCCCTTGCGGAGGTGTTCCCGATCTTCCGTGACGCCGAGCGCGTCATCGCCGATCCGGTGGTGCGCAACCGCGGCACCATCGGCGGCTCCTTGTGCCAGGCCGACCCCTCCGAAGACCTCTCGTCGGTCTGTATGACGCTCAACGCGCGCTGCGTGGTCCGCGGGCTCGCCGGGGAGCGTGAGGTCTCGATGGAGGAGTTCTATCGAGGCCCCTACGAGACCGCCGTCGGCGCCGGGGAGCTGCTCACTGAGGTCCGGATCCCGATCCGCGCCGGGGGAAGCAGCGCCTACGCCAAGGTTGACCGGCGCGCCGGCGAGTGGGCGGTCGTGGCCGCCGGAGCGGCCCTCTGGATGGAGGAGTCAACGATCACCGACGTCCGCGTGGGCCTCACCGCAGCCGGCCCGCACCCGGTCGGGATCCCCGCCATCGCCCAACAACTCACCGGCAGAGCCGCCGACGAGGAGTCCTGGGACC
>JBAQXA010000379.1:0-7938 GCA_049299195.1 Nocardioides sp. | reverse complement strand
GACCCCGACGGTGTGGGCCGTGTGCCGCGTGGCGCAGGAGATGGGCGCGGTGCTGTTGGACGCGGCCCGCGACTGGCTCAAGGTGAGCAGTCGGCACTGACCGGCCTTGGGCTTCTGGTAGCCCGGACCCGCTGAGGCGGGCCCGGCGGCCGTGAGCGCCGGCAGGGTTGCGAGGCCGAGGGCCGCCGCGAGGAAGAGGGTTGCCGCTCGCAGCCGACCGGGTCGACTGCCTCTCTGACGCGTCACCGCGCTCCTCCCGAACTGATGCGAGCACGCCGGGACGCCGCCTGCCCCCCGGCCGTGGACTTGCGCGCGAGCCTAGGGCCCGGAAGCCGGGCTGTGTGGGTTTCGTGGGGATTTGGCCCAAAGGAATGGTCTGGACCACAAGCCGCTGGCCCGAACGGGTGGTGAGCGGGCACCTATTCCGCGAGCGGGCACTTTTTCCAGGGCCTGGCGGGAGGCTTTCGCCATAACCACACCACAACCACACACAACCACCCGTTTTGGGCCTCCCAGCACCCTGTAGAGCCCTGTTGTGGTGTGGTTATGGCGACGCTGTCTCGTAGGGGTTCTGCATGAGGCCCTGCAAGACCTGACGGGCCGCGAGTGGGGCGGGTTGAGTGGTCTCGGCGCGCACGGCAACGAGCAGGTCCACGCGGCTGATCGGTCTGATCTCGACCCAACGCACGCCCGGAAGGCCAAGGGCCTGAGCGGGTTCGGGCAACACAGCCACCCCGAGTCCGGCTGCCACGAACGTCAGCGCAGTGGAGGTTTCGGCGACCTCCTGGGAGTCGCTGAGAGCCACGCCGCTCGCCGCAAGGGCCGCCGAGATGACGCTATGCATGTGGGAGCGGCCGCCGCCTTCGTGCACGACAAGTGACTCTCCGGCAAGGTCGCTCCAGGTCACCCGGCGGCGGAGAGCAAGGCGATGATCGTCGGCCACCGCCAGCATGAGTCGGTCCGAGCGCAGGACGGTCAGGTCGAGGCCGGCGGGCTCAAGCGGCCTCCGGGTGATCGCCAGATCGATGCTGCCGTCACGCAAGGCCCGCGCCTGATCGCCGGTGAGCATCTCACCGCGTACATCGATCTCAAGGCCGGGTCGTTCGGCGCGCAACGCCCGGGCGAGCCGGGGGAGCAACGAGTAGGACGCCGAGCCCACACACCCGATGATGAGCCTCCCTTCCAGCCCGGAGGCCAAGCGGCGTGCGTCGGCCGCAGCCCGCTCGAGGTGGGCGAGGGTCTGGCGGGCATGGTGGAGGTATGCCGTCCCGGCCGGGGTCAGCGCCACCCGTCGGGTCGTGCGGTCGAGGAGTCGGGCCGAGAGGGTCGCTTCCAGTGCCTGGATGGCCTGGCTCAGTTGCGGTTGTGCCATATGCAGCCGCGCGGCTGCGCGGCCGAAGTGAAGCTCCTCGGCGACGGCCACGAAGTAGCGCAACTGCCGGGTCTCGACATCCATATCGCCAACATATCAATGGCTCCGATTTTGATACTTCTCTTGAAGAGTCGGTGCACGTTAGCGTCGCCGGGTGAGCGCCTCCACCGACATCGTGATCTGCCATCCCCTGCGCACACCCGTGGGAGCGTTTGGTGGCGACTTGGCTGACGTCCCGGTGACCGATCTGACGAGTGGGCTGCTGAGCGAGTTGGTCCGGCGTGCCGACCTGGGTGAGGGCGACGTCGACGACGTGATCGTGGGCCAGTGCTCGCCCAACGGTGAGGCCCCTGCGTTGGGGCGGATCGCGGCTCTGGACGCGGGCCTCGGGGTTGGTGTCCCGGGCATGCAGATCGACAGGCGCTGTGGATCTGGTCTGATGGCCGTCCTCATCGGCGCGATGCAGGTGCGGTCCGGGGGTGCGCGGCTGGTGGTTGCCGGTGGCGCCGAGTCGCTGAGCCAGGCTGAGCACTATGCCTTGGGCTTGCGACGCGGTATCCGCGGCGACGGCGTGGAACTGATGGACCGGCTCGCGCGTGGTCGGGCGACCGCCGGCGGAAAGCGCCACCCGGTCCCCGGCGGCATGATCGAGACGGCGGAGAACCTTCGGCGCGACTACGCCATCAGTCGGGAGGCACAAGATGCGCTGGCGCTGGCCTCCCAACAGCGCTGGGCGGCCGCCCACGAGGCGGGCAGGTTCGCCGACGAGATCGTTGCGGTCACCGTCCCTCAGCGTTCTGGTGAGCCTCGCGTGGTCGCCGTCGACGGTCATGCGCGCCCGGAGACCACGGCCGAGGCGCTGGCCAGGCTGAGGCCGGTGCGGGCCGGAGTCGATCCGGATGCGACCGTCACCGCAGGCAATGCCTCTGGCCAAAACGATGGTGCCGCCCTGTGCATCGTCACGAGCCGAGACGAGGCGGCGCGGCGCGGCCTCGACGCGTTCTTGACCCTCCGCGGGTGGGCACTGGCCGGCGTACCCCCCGAGACGATGGGGATCGCGCCGGTCCCGGCCACCCGTCAGGCGCTCGCACGGGCCGGCGTCCGGCTGGAGGAGGTCGACCTGATTGAACTCAACGAGGCCTTCGCCGCGCAGGTGCTCGCCTGCCTGACGGACCTGGGCGTCGACCCGGGCGACGAGCGGCTCAACCCCAACGGTTCGGGTATCTCGAGGGGGCATCCGGTCGGAGCCACCGGCGCGCGGATCCTGGCGACGATGGCCCACGAGCTGCGCCGCCGCGAGGGTCGCTATGCCGTGGAGACGATGTGCATCGGCGGCGGACAGGGTTTGGCTGCGGTGTTCGAGCGGGCGGACTTCGCGCCGGGCCGGGCCAGATCGTCGGTCCCATTCGAGCTGGGCATGGCATGAAGACGACGTTCTGCACAACCACGGCCGCTGCGCTGAGCGGTATTGCCGACGGCGCCACCGTGATGATCGGCGGCTTCGGCATCGCCGGGCAGCCCGTGGAGTTGATTGACGCACTCATCGAGTGCGGCGTCGGGGAGTTGACCATCATCAACAACAACGCCGGCAATGGCGATGTGGGGCTCGCGGCGCTCATCGCCCGGCGGCGCGTGCGGAAGGTGATCTGCTCGTTTCCGCGGCAGCACGATTCGTGGCACTTCGACGCGGCCTACCGGGCGGGCGAGATCGAGCTGGAGCTCGTTCCCCAGGGCAGTTTGGCCGAGCGGATTCGCGCCGCAGGGGCGGGCATCGGCGGCTTCTTCACCCGCACCGGCTACGGCACCGTGCTGGCTGAGGGCAAGGAGACGCGCCTGATCGACGGGGAGGGGTTCGTCTTGGAGACACCGTTGCGCGCCGATGTGGCGTTGATCAAGGCCGACGTCGCTGACCGGGCCGGCAACCTGACCTACCGCAAGACAGCCCGCAACTTCGGCCCGATCATGGCGACCGCCGCAGACCTCTCGGTCGTGCAAGTACGCCGGGTGGTCGACCTGGGCGAGCTCGACCCCGAGGTCGTCGTCACCCCGGGGATCTTTGTCGACCGGGTAGTGGAGGTGCGTCCATGACTCTCGACCGTCGCGCCTTGGCTCGCGTGATCGCCGCAGACATTCCACCCGGGTCCTTCGTCAACCTCGGGATTGGCGCGCCCACTCTCATCTCCGACTACTTGACCCCCGATCAGAGGGTCACCCTGCATACCGAGAACGGCATGCTCGGCATGGGCCCGCTCGCGACCGGAGATCAGGTCGATCAGGACCTGATCAACGCGGGGAAGCAGCCGGTCACTGAGCTGCCCGGAGCGGCGTACTTTCACCATGCGGACTCCTTCGCCATGATGCGTGGCGCCCACCTCGACATCTGTGTCTTGGGGGCCTACCAGGTCTCGATCCATGGGGACCTGGCGAATTGGTCGACGGGCGAACCCGGCGCGATTCCCGCCGTCGGCGGAGCCATGGATCTCGCCGTCGGGGCGCGCAGCACCTTCGTGATGATGGACCTCTTTGCCAAGGACGGCACTCCCAAACTGGTCCGCGAGTGCACCTATCCACTGACAGGCGTCGGGTGCGTGAGCCGGGTCTACACCGATCACGGTGTCTTCGACCTCGCGGACGGGGAAGTGCTCCTGCGGGAGGCATTCGGTGACTCCGCGGAGCTCTCGGAGCGCCTCGGTATGCCGCTGCGCTGAAGCGGCCCCTCCAACGGCCCGAGGCGACAGCCTCCGGGTAGCGTCGATCCCGAGTCGCCGTCGGTGCTGGCTCGTTGCCATCAGGGAGCGGAGGAGAGCGCGTGCGGATCGCAGTGGCTGGGGCAAGCGGCACCTTGGGGAGGCTGGTCACCGCAGCCGCCGAGCTGGCCGGGCATCAGGTGGTTCCGCTGAGCCGCTCTGCTGGAGTCGACCTCCTAACTGGTAGCGGGGTAGCGGAGCGCCTGGAGGGCGTGCACGCGGTGGTGGATGCTCTCAACACCGCAACTCAGCGCCGCGGACCGGCCGAAGCCTTCTTCGCCACGACCAGTCGCACTCTGCTCGACGCGGGCACGGCGGCCGGGGTCGCCCACCACGTCGTGGTCTCGATCATCGGCGTCGATCGGGTCGATTCAGGCTACTACTTCGGCAAGCGTGCCCAAGAAGGTGTGGTCCGCAACGGGGAAGTGCCGTGGACGATCCTGCGCTCGAGCCAGTGGCACGAGTTCGCCCAGCAAGCCTTGGGCTTCGTGGCATTCGGCCCCGTGTCGATGGTGCCGCGGATGCTCGTGCAACCCGTCGCCGCGCGCGAGGTGGCGCAGCGCCTGGTGAGCCTGGCCGCCGGCCCACCGAGCGAGTACGCCGACGAACTGGCCGGGCCGGAGCGCCATCAGCTGGTCGACCTCGCTCGGCAGGTCAACGAGCGACGGTCGCTGGGCCGCCGGATCGTCCCGATCACGGCCCCAGGTCGTGCGGGACGAGCCATGCGTGACGGCGCGCTGCTGCCCGAACACGACGGCGTGCGCGGTAGCCAGAGTTTTACCCAGTGGCTCGACGACGTCGGGCCGAGGTAGCTTCGGTCGATGGCCCTCGATCGAGAAGCGCTGCTGTTCGCCGCCTTCGACGTCGCCGCTCTCGCGGCGGCCCAGGAGCGCCCCGAGGTTGATCCGGAGCTCGCCATGGAGTTGATGCGCGAGGCGGCGGCCCGGCTGCACAACGGACTGGCCTTGGACGGGCTCGGCGAGCGGGACTATCCCGTGGTGGTCGCCGCCCTCGCCACCGACTTGGTCAGCCTGGATCCCACCGCCGCTGTGCGCGCCCGGGCGGCGGAGGCTGGGGTGTCCGCGGGCGTCTATGAGGATCCCGACGAGGTGCGCGCCACCTGCCTCATCGCCGCGTCCGTGCTGCAGCTATAGCCCCGAGGGCACCGCATCACGCGTCTCCGGGAGCACAGGCGCTACCCGACGACGGGCAGAAGCGCGGGCCAGGGCTTGGCTCGAGGTCCAGGCCGTGTTGGAGGCCTTCGCGCGGCGCGTCAAGAGCTTTACGGTCGGCGAGTCGACCCGCCAGCGCGCCAACATGGTGCGCGGGCTCGCGACGCTGCCGATCACCGTCGAGGCTGCGTGAGGGCGAGGCGACGATGCGGCTTCAGGTAGATCAGGCGCGCTGCGAAGGGCACGGCCTGTGTGAGAACGCGGCCCCCGGACTGCTACACCTCGACGATGACTTGCAGGTCGTCATCGACAAGGCCGAGCTCGACGCGGCCGACGAGGAGGCGGCGTACCGGGCCGAGGAGGTCTGCCCGGTCCAGGCACTGTGGGTGACCGCCGACTGAGGCGACTTGCCCGCTGCCCCATTAGGCTCTCGCGGGTGTCGCCTTCCGTGAGCTGCCGACTCCCGATGGGGGTCGGCGATGCCTGAGGGGCACACGTTGCACGCCCTGGCGGGGCGGCTTTCGGCCGCCTTCGCCGGGGAGCCCGTGCGGGTGTCGTCGCCGCAGGGGCGCTTTGCCGCGGAGGCGGCGCTGCTCGATGGGCTGGTGTTGGAGGGCGCCCAGGCCTACGGCAAACACCTTGCTCTGGAGTTCGCCGGTGATCAGGTAGTGCACGTGCACCTTGGGCTCTTCGGCAAGTTCGGCGTGCAGCGCTATCGGTCGCCTGCCGCCCCCGCGGAGGTGCCGGTCAGCGGGGTGGTGCGCCTGCGCCTGCTGGGCGCCGAAGAGGTCGCCGACCTGCGCGGTGCCACCGTATGCCGCCTGCTCGCCGGCTCAACCTGGCGCAAGGAGGTCGCTGGCTTCGGCGCCGACCCGTTGCGGCGGCGTACTCTCCCGGCGAAGACGCTGGCCCGGCTCACCGCCACCGTGCGGCCGGTGGGTGCGGTGATGATGGACCAGTCGTTCATCGCGGGGGTCGGCAACGTCTACCGCGCCGAGGTGCTGCACCTCCTGGCCATCGATCCGCACTTGGCGTCGCGGCAGCTCGGCGAAGCCGGGTGGCGCCATATCTGGAAGGAGCTCGTGCGGCTGATGCCGCTGGGAGTCGCGAGCGGGCGGATCGTCGTCGCGCCCGCCGACGTCCGGCGCGTCCGGGCGCAGATCCGCCGGGGGGAGACGCCACGGATCGACCCGTCGTACGCCGTCTATCGCCGCCATGGTGAGCCGTGCCCGCGATGTGGGGCGATTGTGGTCAAGGAGGAGATGGTCGCGCGCAACCTGTTTTGGTGCCCGGGTTGTCAGGTGGGGCGCGGGATCACGGCCGAGTAGATTGCCTGGCAACCGCGCCCTGGGAGGTATGCCGTGTCCTACGTCGTCGACTTCGTCGAGGTCTCCACTGTCGGCCTGGAGTCGTCGCCGGTGGCAGACGCCCTGGCCGGGCTGCGCGCCAACGAGGCGCGCTACTTCCGCAACAAGTACGACCATGTCTTCACTGTCGTCCCCGCCGCGGAGGCCACCGAACTCATCGACTGGGTGCACCGGATCCTGGCAGCGGAACGCGACATCGTGATCGCGTCGCCGCCGCTGGAGGCGACCGTCTGCGAGGTCGACGGGATCAAGTGGGCGCACGTCTTCTATGAGTCCGGGCTGGCGATCAACGTGTTGTGGACGCTCGCGGAGGGCGGCAAGCGGGCGGTGGGTTTCAAGCTGTCGGACGGGATGGACGTGCCGGCGGAGCTCGCGGAGCGGTTCAAGTTCGCCCGGCAGCGCTCCAAGCTCGCCGGCACCATCCGTGGGTCGTACTTCGTGATCAAGGGCGCCTATTAGGCCTCTTGCTTGGTGCGTCCCTTAGGCGAGCGGACGGAGCGCGGGTAGCTCGCCGCCATGACTGCCCAGCAGCGCATGGGTGAGCCCGGCGCGCATCTTGCTCATCGCGGTGGTGCCGATCAGCAGCGCCCACTCCTCCTCCAGCTCGGCGTAGATCGCCTCGACATCGGCGAGAAGCTGGTGTCCGGTGTCGCGCAGCCGGACGAGTTGGCGGCGCGCATCGGCCAGATCGCTCTCGCGCTCGACCAAGCCAGCGTCGGTCATCGCCTCGATGAGCTTGGACGCCGCTTGCTTGCTGATGCCGAGCAGCGGCGCGAGCTCGGTCTGGGGGAGCGCGCCGTCGCGCAGCGCGAGCAGCACGAAGCCGTAGGACGGGCGCACGCCCTCCCAGCCTTGTGCGGCGAGTCGCTCGTGCAACTCGGTGATCATCCACTGGAAGCCGAGGGCGAGCAGGCGAGCCAGTGGCACCGGGGCTGGTTTGGGGGCCATGGTCACTCCGCCCAGGGTGGGGTGAAGGTGGCGCCGCCCATCGTGGCCTGACCGCCCACGGGCAGGCAGCAGACCAGGCGCAGCGTGTCGGGGCCGGGGTTGGCCAGGCCGAACTCGACTCCGGCAGGTACGACGATCGCGTCGCCCGCCCGTGCGGTCGAGGTCTCGCCAGCAAGACTGACCTGCGCGACGCCTGCGAGCACGGTGAAGACCTCCTCGCGGGTCAAGGAGTGCGGACTCGCCGGCGTACCGGGGTCGATCTCGACCGTCCACAAGCTGTTTTCGGTCGAACCAGTGCTTGGAGCGGCGAGAGCGGTGAAGCGGGTGCCGCC